>CALDSL010000315.1 GCA_937920255.1 uncultured Anaerolineaceae bacterium
GACCACCGAGATCTACACTCTTTCCCTACACGACGCTCTTCCGATCTTTCCCTCTGGCAAGCGAAAAACGAAGTATGCCAAAACCCAGAAAGAGGTGAAGGAATGGTTGCTGGGGCAGCGTGAGGCTGTCCGTGACCAGAATTGGGTTGAAACCGAATCCCTGACACTTTCTGCTTTCCTCGACCGTTACATGGCCGATGTTGGAGCGCACACCTTGCGCCCGAAAACAATCGAGGCTTATTCCTACCTTATCAGATTACACATTAAACCCGAACTGGGAAATCTTCGTTTGACCAGTTTGCGCCCTGATCACCTGCAAAAACTGTATTCTCAAAAACTCAACTCCGGCTTGTCACGCCGGACGGTACAATTTATTCATGGGGTTCTTCATAAATCACTAAACCAGGCACTGCGCTGGGGCCTGGTAACCAGAAACGTCGCGGATTTAGTTGATGCTCCTACCGTCAAAAAGAAGGAACTGCAAACCTTCACCCAGGAGCAGATTGAAACATTTCTAACCGCCGTCCGGGGTCACCGCTGGGAGAATATCTATCTAGTTGCCGTTGGAACCGGGATGCGCGAGGGTGAATTGCTGGGGATCCACGTGTCAGATGTCCAAATGGACAAAGGAATTATCCAGGTACGCCATACGATTCAATACCTGGTCGGCAAGGGGTTGGTTGTGGGTGAGCCAAAAAGTGATAAGTCAAAACGGGCCATTCCCCTGCCGGCATTTGCTATCGAAGCCATCAAACGCCAGCTGGAGTACCGATCCGCAATAAGGGAATCAGCGGGTGAAAAGTGGACGGAAAGCGGGATGCTTTTTACCACCGGCAACGGGACGCCCATTTCTCCCCGAAACTTGATCCGGCATTTTAAAGAGGTTTTGGAAACTGTTGGTTTACCAGAAATCCGCTTCCACGACTTCAGCCGCCACACCCACGCCACACTTTTATTACAGGCAGGTGTCCATCCTAAGGTCGTACAGGAACGGTTGGGGCATAGCCAAATTTCGCTTACAATGGACGTGTATTCGCATGTCTTACCCTCTATGCAGGAAGAAGCGTCCAGTAAAATCAACGATTTGTTTCCGTCGCAGTACGATCGCAGTACTTTAATAAAAAAAGACACCCCAACCTAGTATGGGTGGTGGTGTCGAAAAATTTTATGCCTATATATGGGTTGCGGCGATTGGTTCGCGGCTAGTTAAGAGTCAGTTGCTCTACCAATTGAGCTAGTGGACCGTATTGCGATGGCTATTATACCGCAGACTCCCCTCGTGTCAACCTTCTCCGCTTTTCCACATCTCCGGTACAATCAAACCATACCTCATTCCAGGAGCATTTTGCATGAAGGTCTTATTCATCGGCGGTACTGGTATCATCAGCTCGGCCTGCTCGCGCCTGGCGCTCGAACGCGGCATCGACTTATATCTGCTCAACCGCGGTACTTCCGTCCGTCCGGTCCCCGCTGGCGCGCACGTCCTGAACGGCGACGTCCGCGATCCCGCCTCCGCCCGCGCCGCGCTAGGCGAGCACAGCTTCGACGCGGTGGTCAACTGGGTGGCGTATACACCCGGGCACATCGAATTCGACCTGGATCTGTTCCGCGGGCGCGCCGGGCAGTACGTCTTCATCAGCTCGGCTTCCGCTTACCAGACGCCGCCCGCCGCGCTTCCGGTCACCGAGGCCACGCTGCTGGATAATCCGTTCTGGCAGTACTCGCGCGATAAGATCGCCTGCGAGGAGCGCCTGGTGCGCGCCTACCGCGAGGAGAAGTTCCCCATCACCATCGTGCGCCCGTCGCACACCTACGATGCCACCATGCTGCCCTTCGAGGGCGGCTGGACGGTGGTCGACCGCATGTTGCGCGGCAAGCCGGTCATCGTCCATGGCGACGGCACTTCCCTGTGGGCGCTGACCCACAACACCGATTTTGCCAAAGGCTTTGTGCCGCTGCTTGCCAACCCGCGCGCGTTGGGGAATGCTTTCCACATCACGTCTGACGAGTGGCTGACCTGGAATGAGATCTTCCTGGCGGTAGGGCGGGGGGCCGGGGTGGAGCCAAAACTGATGCATGTGCCGTCTGACCTGATCGCTGCCTATGACGCCAATTGGGGTGCCGGCCTGCTGGGCGACAAGGCCCACAGCATGGTCTTCGACAACAGCCGCATCAAGCGCCTGGTACCCGATTTCCGCGCCGCCATCCCCTTTGCGCGCGGCGCGCAGGAAATTGTCGCCTGGTACAACGCCGATCCCGCCCGCCGCGTGATCGACCCGGCTTTTGACCAGTTGTGCGACCGCATTGCTGCGGCGATGCTGGGGGCGTATCCAAAATAGGGCTCAAATAGTGCGCGGTACGCATCCAGGCGTGCCGCGCACTGTTTAACCATTCAGCCCATACATCTCCGCCATCCGGCGCACATCTTCGACCACGCGTTCGCGCAGCCAGGCCGGCTCCAGCACTTCCACGCCCGCGCCCCAGCCCTGGATCCAGTTCAGCATCTCCTGCGGTGCGGCGATGCGCGCACGCCAGATCAGCGTGCCGTCTTCCTGCGGCTCGATCTGCTGCGAGCGGTGCCAGCGCGATTCCTGCACGCGCCCCGCCGCGCGCGGTTGAAAGCGCAGCACCACCTCCACCGGCGGCTCGTTGGTGAACCAGATGCCCCACGCGTCTTGCAGCAGCACGCCCGGGTCGAAATCCTCGGGGATGGTGTAGGTCTCCGGCAGCAGTTCGGCGCGCTCGATGCGCTCGATCTTGAACGTGCGCAGTTCGTCGGGCGGCTCGCGCCAGCCGATCACATGCGTGCTCTGCCCGATGGCGTACGGCTCGATAAAGTAGGGCGAGAAAATATATGACCGCGCCTCGCCGCCATGCTCGCTGTGATGCGTCACCCGCAGCTTGTGCCCGGTGGCCCAGGCTTCGGTCAGCGCCTCCAGCACCGGCACAAACGCCGGGTCGGTCCACTGTTCCGGCGCGTCCATCCCATCCGCGGTCTGCTTGAGAAAGCGGCTGATGGCCGGCGTCGAAGGCTGCAGCGCGCTGCCTAGCTTGCGCACCGCCGAGGCCGCGTGCGGGTTGCGCCGGTCGCTGCGCGATGCCAGCATGCGGATCGCCAGATGCACCGCCATGGCTTCGTGCAGGTTGATCTTGATCTGCACCTGGTGCGCGGCGCGGTTGAGCCGCAGATTGCCGCCATCGTCCAGCTCAATCCCGCGGCGCGCCAGGCTGCCCGCGTTCCAGTAGCGCCACACCGTGGTACGGTTGACCCCCAACCGCCGGGCGATCTCGGGCACGCTCATTCCTCCCGGGCGGTTGAGCAGCAGCGTCTCAATTTGCAGCAGGCGGTCGGCTTTTGTTTCGAGTGCGGTCATATTGTGATGAATTTTGAAAAATGGGTTGCCCGGGTTGCAGATCCTGCAACATGGCCATTATATACTAGAACTAATGATCTGTTAATGCTCTGTGCAAGGTTGCCTGAGGCAGAGCCAATCGGGAAGGGAGCGCGGTTATGAGCACTACGGATGACTCGGGGCGGCATGTGCTGTTTGTGTACCAGGTGATGGGAACGTACGCTTTCCTGATCTACGACGGGCAAATGTACCACCGCTTCGTCAACATGGGCGGCACGTTTCGATTCGTGCGCCGCCAGCGTCTGCTGCCGCGTTACGCCAGCGGCTTCCCGGCGGCGGTGAACGACGCCGAGCGCCGCCAGCTCGAGCGCGAGGCGCGGAAGTATAAGGTGCCGCTGACCTTTTCCCCCAGCATCGATGCCTGCCTGCTGCGCGCAGCGCACGAAAACCACCAGCAGATGGTCTATGGCATGACCCCGCCGGCCGGTTATTTTCTATTAAATTCGCTGTTTTAGTTCACGCCCGTGGCATGTGCAGCCGCGCGCGTTCCTCTTCCACGATCTTCTCTTCCAACTTCTTAAACAGCGGGGCGGGCTGGCGCAGCGCGGCTCCAGGGGTCAGACGCTCGGCCTCCCAGCGGCCGGTGGCCTGTGCCGGATCGTAACGCAGGATAAAGTGCTCGCCCAACTCGTCGGTAATCGTTTCGGTGAACTGGCGGC
This sequence comes from uncultured Anaerolineaceae bacterium, assembly GCA_937920255.1. Taxonomy (GTDB): domain Bacteria; phylum Chloroflexota; class Anaerolineae; order Anaerolineales; family Anaerolineaceae; genus CALDSL01. The sequence continues at coordinate 4,073 of CALDSL010000315.1, forward strand.
CGAACAGCGGCGCGTCATAACCCAGAAAGCTGTGCAGTTTTTCGCTGGTGAAGGGCAGGAACGGCGACAGCAGTACTTTGAGCGAGTTGATGGCGCACAGCGCGGTGTATACCGATCGCGCGGCAACCGCGCGGTCGGTCTTGATCGCCGCCCACGGCGCGGTCACGTCCAGGTACTTGTTTACTTCGCTCGCCAGGCGCATGGCTTCCGCCAGGGCGGCGCGCAGGTGCACCGCTTCTAGTTCCTGAGCCACGCTCTCAAACCCGCCTTCCACGCTGCGCAGCAGTTCTTCGTCCTGCTCGGTCAGCGCGCCCGGTTCGGGCACGTGGCCTTCCCAGTGCTTGAAGGTGAATGACAGCACACGGTTGGCCAGATTGCCCCAGGTGGCCACCAGCTCATCGTTGTTGCGGTGGTAGAACTCGTCCCAGTCCCAGTCCGCGTCGCGCGTCTCGGGCATGTTGACCGTCAGGTAATAACGCAGCGGGTCGGGATCGTAGCGGGTGAGGAAATCGCGCCCCCACACGGCCCAGTTACGGCTGCCGGAGATCTTCTGGCCCTCCAGGTTGAGAAACTCGTTGGCAGGAACGTCATACGGCAGCACCAGCTTTTGCGGGTCGGGCTCGCCGCGCAGCTCGGCAAAGCGCGTGCCGGTGCCGATCAGCTCGCCCGGCCAGATGACAGCATGGAAGGGGATGTTATCCTTGCCGATAAAGTAGTATGACCGCGCAGCGCTGCCGTGCCACCACTGTTTCCAGGCGTCCGGCTGGCCGGTGAGCATGCTCCACTCGATCGACGCCGACAGATAGCCGATGACCGCCTCGAACCACACGTACAGGCATTTGCCGCCCCAATCCTCCAGCGGTACCGGGATACCCCAGTCCAGGTCGCGCGTGATCGGCCGGCCGCGCAGGTTGCTGGTCAGAATCTGACCCAGGGACTGGCGCAGCACGTTCGGCCGCCAGTAGCTTTCGCGCTCGCGCAGGAAGGCCACAATTTCCTCCTGCAGCGCGCCCAGGTCGAGGTAGTAGTGCTCGGTCTCGCGCAGTTCGGGGGTCGAGCCGTCGATTTTGGAGCGCGGGTTGATCAGTTGCGCCGGATCGAGCAGGTTGCCGCACTTGTCGCATTGATCCGAGCGCGCGCCTTCGTAGCCGCAGATGTAGCACGTACCTTCCACATAGCGGTCGGGCAGGAAGCGCTCCTGGCTGGGAGCGTACCACTGCAGCTCGGTGTGCGGGTACATGTAGCCGTTGTCCTTGAGCGCCAGGAACATCTTCTGCGAAACGTCGAAGTGGTTGGCGGTGTGCGTGCTGGTGAACAGGTCGTAGTTCAAGCCCACCTGCTGGAACAGGTCGATGAACCCGTGGTGGAAGCGCTGGTAGACCTCCAGCGGAGTCGATTTTTCGGCATCGGCGCGGACGGTGATGGGGGTGCCATGCGCGTCCGAGCCGCTGACCATCAACACCTGGCGTCCCCGCAAGCGGTTATAACGGGCGAAAATATCCGCAGGGAGATACGATCCGGCCAGGTTGCCGGCGTGGATCTCAGCGTTGGCATACGGCCAGGCGACAGAAACAAGGACAGGTTCGGACATGATTGCACCTTCGTGATCAGATATCGTGCGGGAATTTTATCACGTTTTGACCGCAACCAATCTCGCTTAACGGCCCTTCCCCGGAACAGCAAATCCGGGGAAGGGTACGAAGGGAGAGAGGATATTGGCGTAAGAATTTACTGCGGCGTAAAATCCAGATACGGGCTGAACGCGCCTGTTCCAAAGCTGTTCTTGCCCCGCACCTTGAACCCGTACTGCCGCCCGCTGACCACATTCGCTGTAGATGTGTACGCGCACACTTCTCCGCTGCACACGTTCTCAGGGTAGAGGGTGCGGTAAATGATGTATTGGTTTTCGCTGTACGACCACACCATCAGGTAATACGAGGTGGCGTTGGGTACCGCCTTCCACGTGTAGGCCGGGCTGAGCGTGTTGATCGTGCCGCCCGGCGATACTGTTTGCGGCGGGTCGGGCACCAGTTGCACCGTGAACGGCACCCAGGGCGAATAATCGCCGTAGCCGTAGCTGTTGTACGCGCGCACGCGGAACTGGTACTTGCCGGCCGAAAGATTCGTGCTGGGCCGATACCAGCACAGGTCGCCGTTGCACAGGTACGTACTGCTGGCCGCGTAGGTGCCAATCGTTTGCTTCTTGCTGATCGAGTACACCTGAAGCTGGTACTTGGTCGCGCCCTGCGCCGCCTGCCAGGCGTATCTGGGACGCTGCACGATTAGCTTGCTGTCCGCCGCGGGTTCGGTCAGCGCCGGTGGGAATGGCGCCAGGTAGGCGTTGAACAGCATCATCGGGCTGTAGGCGCTCCACACTTTTGCATTCCCGGCGCGCACCTTGAATTTGTAATTGCCGTGCTTGAGCGTCGCGGTTGAAGTGTACGAACACGTTTCCGCGCCGCACACATTTTCGGGGTACAGCGTCCGGTAAATCACATAGCTGGCCGATTTCTCCGAGTACACCATCAGGTAATAGCGTGATGCCCCCGGAACCACCTGCCAGGTGAACGCCGGGTTGTTGATCGTGATCTGCCCCGAGGGCGAAACCAGCTCGGGCACAGTCGGCAGCGTGTCGAGCGTAAAGCTTACCGGTTCACTCCAGCCGCTCCACCCGCCAGTCGTGCCTGCGCGCGCCTTGAACTGGTAGGTCGCGTCGCCCAGCGCCGCGGTTGGGGTGTAGCTGCACGCGCTCCCGCTGCACGCATCTGCGCCCACCGTGACGTTCAGCGCGGCAGTAGTGGAACCGCTCTTGTTCAGCCACAACGAATATTGAGCCGCATCAGGCACAGTGTTCCAGGTCAGCGCCGGCTTGCTGGTGCGCAGCGTCCCGGTCGGCCCGGTGACGGTGGGAGCCACGGGGGTTGGTGGGGTCGGGCCGGCAGTGTTGCCCGAGAGCAGCTTGTTACCCGGGGCGCATTCTGTACCGTGTTCCGGGTAAGCCGAAGCCTCTGAGCAGGTGCGCGGGCGGCCGCCATTTTCGGCCACGTCGTCGAATGTGATGTCAATCGAGGTTGACCAGACCGCATTGGGGTTGGTGTGGACGTGGAAGTGCAGGTGATGCCCGGTAGAAGCCCCGGTGTCATCCGCGTTGCCGATATACTGCCCCTGGCTCACCGGTGCGCCAATGGTCTTGAGCGCGGCCGGCACCGTTCCCTGCGCCAGGTGGTAGTACACCTGGTAGGTGGTGGGCGTGGTCGATGCGTCTTCCAGCACGATGTAGTTGGTAGTGCTGTTGTTGCCGTTGGCGGCCGCGTCGTACACGTATTTCACCGTGCCCGAGCGCGCCGCGTGGATCGGGAACATCGTTCCGTCGGCAAAGTCGAATGCGTACATGCAGGTGGTGGGGCAGGACTTATAGGTCAGCACATGACCGATGCTGCCGGTGATGTAGTTATAGGTGCCGGCCTTCCAGGGCAGCTTGTAGCCTGAGATCGGCGTGGTGGCCATGGCGCCGGCCTGGTCCGGATCCGGTGGGATGAACTCGGTCTTTGCCTCCGCCTGGAGCAGCGCTTCCGGCACCAGAGCCAGGCTTTCCGCCCACTCGGGGTCAACCTGCAGGGTGATTTCCCACCCGCTTGCGTCTCGCGTCCGCTGCGCCAGCGCCAGACCCGGCTCAGTAGCCACATTCTCGCCCGTCGCCGGGTCGGCAAATGCCAGCCACACCAGCGCCATCGAGCCGTCGGCGCTGTATTCCAGGTGGTCAATGCGGATTTCATACAACAGGTACGCCAGTGACATTTCACGCACCTGGTTAATACTGGCATCCAGCGCCTGCTGGATGGCTTCATCATCGTTGGCGGGCGGCGGGGGCGTATCTTCCGCGGACGCTTCAGGCTCCGGGTTGGGTATAGCCGGATCAACAATGGAAGGGGCTTCGGGGGTGGGGGTCTCCTCCGGCCCTTGCGCAAACACCGGGGAAGGCATAGCCCCGGTCTGTGAAATCAACAGCGACAGCGCCAGGGCGCAATAAAACAGAAACCGGCGAACGGACAGGCTGCGGTGAGGTTGCATTTCTCGTCCTTGTCAATGTGGGTGGGATGAAACCGGTAGTTAAGATCAGTATACCGGTTTGGACGAGCCGCAACGTTTACGATCCTGTAAGGTAGGCTTTAAAAGCATCCGGGGCGCACCCACTGTGGGGTGCGCCCCTTCTGCTCTTCAGCGGGGTCGCGGGAGGTCGTGCTGTGCCGGTTCGATCTTGCTACGCCAGCACAGCACGTTTTTTGTCATTAGCGCCAGCCGAACAGGCTGATGAGGCGATACCAGAAGGCCTGCCACCAGCTCACAGCCGGAGGAGCAGTGACATCTGGCACGATCTCCGTGGGAACCACGGTGGGGGAACCCACCGGGCAGCTCCACGGGTACCAGTAGTAGTCGATCCCGGCGCCGTCCGAGATGGGGTTCATCGTGTCCGGATCCAGCAGGATCGCGCCAAAATGAACTTCCACCATCTGGTCACCTTCGCGAATGCCGGGCCACTGCGCCGTGATGGTGACGGAATCGCCGTCCATTACGTCATGGTACTCGTACATTTCGCCGGTGCGCAGGTCAGCGGGTTCAACCACACGCCAGGCAGTCTGCAGCACTGCCGATTCAACGCCGGCAGGCAGATCCACGTTGACCGTGGCGGTGATGGGACCGGCTTCCACCGGGCACACCACCTGGCTGCCTTCTTCAAATCCAACCGCGGGTTCACCAGGAACCACAGTCGGAATTTCAGTCGGCATCTCGGTCGGGACTTCCGTCACCACCTCTGTCGGGAGGACTTCGGTCGGGACAACATCGGTAGGCACTACATCCGTCGGAACCACATCGGTAGGCACAACGTCCGTCGGAACGACGTCCGTAGGAACAACCTCGGTCGGAGGAACTTCGGTTACCGGAGCACCGATGGGGCAAACCCACGGGTACCAGAAGTAATCGAGGCCCACGCCGTCCGAGATCGGGTCCATGGTATCGGGATCCAGCAGGATCGCGCCCAGGTGGACTTCCACAACCTGATCGCCCTCGCGGACGCCAGGCCACTGGCCTTCCACCAGCACAGTGTCGCCATCCGAGACGTTCTGGTAGCTGTACACTTCGCTGGTGCGCAGGTCGGCAGGTTCAGCCACCTTCCACGCAGTCTGCAGCACAGCCGAGTCCAGGCCGTCGGGCAGCGAGACCTGCACGCTGGCCGAAACCACGCCCGAGTTCAACAGGCATACTGCGGTGTCGCCTTCGACAAAGCCGAGGTCCGGCGTGCCGGGCACGACATCCGTCGGTTCCAGAGTCGGAACATCGGTCGGAACATCCGTAGGTACGTCAGTGGGCATGTCGGTCACTTCCGCGGTCGGTTCTACTTCCGTTGGGAGAACTTCGGTGGGAAGAACCTCGGTTGGGAGGACTTCGGTCGGAAGAACTTCGGTTGGGACAACATCAGTGGGCACAACGTCGGTCGGGAGGACTTCCGTTGGCAGCACGTCCGTGGGAACCAGGGTGGCAGGAGCGCCAACCGGGCAGAACCACGGGTACCAGTAGTAGTCGAGGCCGACGCCGTCGGAGATCGGGTCCATCGTGTCGGGATCCAGCAGGATCGCGCCCAGGTGGACTTCCACAACCTGGTCACCCTCGCGGATGCCAGGCCACTGGCCTTCGATCACGACCGTGTCGCCGTTCGATACGTTCTGGTAGCTGTACACTTCGCTGGTGCGCAGGTCAACCGGTTCGGCGACCTTCCAGGCGGTCTGCAGCACAGCCGAGTCCAGCCCGTCGGGCAGTGAAACCTGCACGCTGGCCGAAACCACGCCGGGCGCCATCATACATACGGCCGTATCAGCTTCTACAAAGCCGATTTCGGGCGTACCGGGGACAACATCCGTCGGGATCTCGGTCGGCATTTCGGTCACCATGTCGGTCGGGGTCACATCCGTGGGGAGAACCTCGGTCGGCATTTCGGTCGGAACCTCTGTCGGCATTTCGGTCACTTCCGACGTAGGCAGAACCTCGGTCGGGGTCACATCCGTCGGAAGAACTTCAGTGGGAAGAACTTCGGTCGGCAAGACCTCGGTCGGGAGCACCTGCGTGGGCAGCACGTCTGTAGGAACCAGGGTGGCAGGAGCGCCAACCGGGCACACCCACGGATACCAGTAGAAGTCAAACCCGTCGCCACCCGAAATTGGATTGCGGGTTTCCGGATCCAACAGAATGGCGCCAAGATGGATTTCTACCACCGAATCGGTGGGGCGAATGCCCGGCCACGAACCGGAAATGCTGACTACGTCGCCGTCAGACACATCCGTGTAGCTGTAGTACGTCGGCGTGCGCAGGTCGGCGGGTTCAGCCACGCGCCATGCCATTTGCAGAACGGCGCTGTCGCCACCTTCAAGCGATATGCCAACTTCAGCGGTAAGTTCACCACCGCCGATCATACAAACCGGGGTATCCGCCTCGAGGAAACCAACGTCGCCCTGCAGAGCAGGCACACCGGTCGGCTCTTCGGTCGGCTCCTCGGTGGGTGGAACTTCCGTAGGCGGCACTTCGGTTGGAGGAACCTCAGTGGGAGGTACTTCTGTTGGTGGCACCTCGGTTGGAGGAACTTCAGTCGGAGGTACTTCTGTTGGCGGTACCTCTGTCGGCGGAACATCCGTCGGCGGTACCTCTGTTGGGGGTACATCCGTCGGTGGCACTTCAGTCGGCGGCACCTCGGTCGGAGGGACTACCGTCTCCTGCAGCGCAACAGGCCCTTTCGGCTGCTTTTTCTTCGCGGCGGTGTCATCGACAAAGCCAGCCTGGACGGGTCCAGTGGCCATCGATAACAGCATGCCGGCAAGCAGCATCACAAAGCCCAAGAGATAGAACACACGGTAAATTTGTCTACTGCGAAACCAACGTCTCATATTTCCACCTTTAAGTTTGCCCGTTTGGTTTTCGTAGCCAACCAAGCCCCACCTGCAGCGAGCATCTCTGCTGGCGGGGCGCGCACTGTGCGCGGTTGTCATCCAACGCGCACTTAACCCAGTGACAGGCGGTTTACCGGCTGGGGGTCGTTTGCCAACAGAACAAACGCCCCGACACAGTGCCTTTCACTGGTTGAGTGAACCATGGTCTTGAAGACCTGAACTGGCTGGCCCCCTGCTTACCTACGTTGTAAGGTTCTGCAAAAAAACAACCGGCAGCGATGCCGGTGTTTTTGCTACCTTCTGCGGTTGTTTGGAACCTGGCATGCTGCCAGCTTCCCTCATTCCTTTGACCCCGCTTAAGATCTGGCCGATCGTGCTGGCCACAGTGCTTCAAACAACTACTTACCACCGGTAAACCGTTATTTGACTTTGACAAGGTAATTATAGGAATTCGGTCAACAATTGTCAAGGGGTTTTAGATTAGAGAATATATGGCATAAAAATGGCATAAATACGAAAACGGCGCGGTTTTCACGCGCCGTTTTCGTGGTTTTTTCCGCAGTCGCCATCATCCGCTTTGCAGCGCGTTCTTGCCCTCCCAGGGGTAGATCTCAGTGCCCCGCGCGGCTTCGCGCACAGCCGGGTCGTCGGAATAAAAGCCGCGCCGCTCGGGTGGGATGAGCTTCGAAATCTGGCGCATCATCTCATGCCCAATCTCGTCCAGCTTGCGGCGGTCGGTCTCGCCCCGGTCCGAAACATACAGTGGGCCAAACGTCTGGCCGATCTTGATTCGCACACGTGCGCGTTTTCCGCGCCGCAGACTGGGGAAAACGTCCACCAGCCCGTCCAGACCAACGGGCAGGATCTTTGCCTGCGTGGAAGACGCCAGGAAAGCCGCCCCAGGCCGCGCTGGCCGCAGCACGGTCGCCCAACTGCCGGCTTCTGGAAAGATCGCCAATCGCCCGCCGTTTTTCAGGATTTGCCGCGCCGCGATCAGCGTTTCGCGCGAGACCGAGCCGCGGTGAACCGGCAGCACGCCCCACAGCGCCGGCAGCCAGGTGACGGCGGCTGGGGCGTTGGGCATGCGAAACCCGCCCACAAATTCGAACGCCCACGGCATGCTGTTGATCAGCGCCACCGGGTCGATAAAACTAAAGTGATTCCCCACCAGCAGCAGCGGGCCTTCGGATGGGATATTTTCCGCGCCTACCACTTCAAAATGGGTGAGCGCGCCCATGGCAACTGCGACCAGCCGGCGCAGCAGCGCTCGCAAGGGGCGGCGCTGCCGGGCAAGATCACTCGGCTGCATTTTTCCCCGCCCGGTTCTTGACGAAGAGCAGCAGACCCAAACCAATCAGCAGGAACAGGATAATCGAGGTAATTGCAAAGCGCATCCCGGCCTGCTCAGCAGGGATGGCTTCCAGCCCGCGGTTCAGGAAGATATTTGCGCCCCAGTGCGCCATGGCGCCAAACGCCGCCGGCCCGATGAAGGCCGAGATGCTACTGGCGACCGCGAACAGGCCGTAAAACTCCGCGCTTTGATCGTGCGGCGCCAGCATTCCCACCATCATGCGGCTGACTGACTGCACCCCGGTGAGAGCGAACCCCGCGAACGCGGCAATGACATAGAACATCACCCGGCTGTTCACGCCTACCAGACCGATCACAATCGCCACCATTGCCAGCAGCGCGATGATCAGCGATTTTTTACCGCCCAACTGGTCCGCGAATTTGCCAAACAGGTACGCCCCACCCACGCTGGTGACAGACACAATCATCATCAACAGGATCAGCCCCTGCTGCTGGAAACCAAACAGCACCGAGCCGATGATAGCGGCGAAATCAAACGTGACGATGATGCCGATGTTATAGAT
>CALDSL010000316.1 GCA_937920255.1 uncultured Anaerolineaceae bacterium
AGGTGGAAGGGTTCCGACGAGCGCGAGATGCTGTCGAGGAACTCCATCCGCACCATCATTTCCTCGCGGAACGCCCCGAGCATGGCCGAGGTGGTCATGCGCGCGTCGTGTTTCTTCACCCCACGCATAGCCGAGCACATGTGCAGCGCTTCGATCACCACCGCCACCCCCTCTGGGTGGAGCGATTCATTCAGGAAATCCGCGATCTGGCGCGTCATGCGCTCCTGCACCTGCAGGCGGCGGGCGAACAGATCGACGATGCGCGGAATTTTTGATAGCCCGATGACACGGCCCTTGGGAATGTAGGCCACGTGGGCGCGGCCCATGAACGGCAGCATGTGGTGCTCGCACAGGCTGTAGAATTCAATGTCGCGCACGATCACCATTTCATCGTATTCAACCTCGAACAGAGCGTCGTTGACCAGCGCCACCGGGTCAGTGCGATAGCCGGCCAGCAGCTCTTCGTACATGCGCGCCATGCGGTCAGGCGTGTCCACCAGCCCTTCCCGCTGCGGATCCTCGCCAAACGCGACCAGCATTTTCGAAACGGCCTCGCGGATGGCGTCCTGGTCGATTTCTTTGTCCATGATCAAATCCGCTGCGCGGTAAAGAGCATCATTGTCTGTCATAGCTCGTGGTTCTTTCTATCTCAATGGATTAGTTCGCCCGTTTCAGCAACGTTTCGGCCAGGCGGCGCAGCGCCACCGTCCCGTCGCTGCCCTCGCCGGCCTGATCCAACGCGGCCAGCGCTTCACGCGTCAGCCGGTCGGCGGCCAGCTCGGTGTACTGCTGCGCGCCTTCCTGAACCAGCATCTGCGCCAGGCGCTCGACTTCTTCCGGCTGCACGCTGCCCTGCTTCCAGCGCGCGGCAAAGTCACCACCGCGCCCCAGCGCATGCAACACCGGGAGGGTTTTCTTACCGGACACCAGATCGCTGTGGATCGATTTTCCGGTCTGTTCGGCATTCCCCCACAGGCCGAGCCAGTCGTCCTGCGCCTGAAACGCCAGCCCCAACTTTACGCCAAACTTTCGAAAAGCCGCGCGCCGTTCAGCCGAGACTCCTGCTACCAGCGCGCCCAACTCGGTACAGCAGCCCAGCAGCGCAGCGGTTTTCCCGCCCACCATGGGCCAGTAATCGTCCAGCGCAAGATCCTGGCGCTGCTCGTAGGATAAATCCAGATACTGCCCTTCCGTCAACTGCATGCAGGTCTGGTCGAGCACGCGCGCAGCGTCGAGCGCGCTGGCAGCGGGCAGCGCGCCGCACAACTCGTACACCGCCAGGTGCGCCAGGGTGAACATCACATCCCCGGCATTGATGGCCTGCGCCATGCCCCACTTAACCCACACTGTCGGGCGGCCGCGCCGCAGGCGGCTGCCATCCTGAATATCGTCGTGGATGAGCGAAAAATTATGCACATATTCCACCGCGGCGGCGGCCGGCAACGCCGCGCGCCAATCCGCGCCAGCAGCCGCCGTGCTCAGCAGTACCAGCAGCGGGCGGATGCGCTTACCCTGCGCCTCTGCCCCCGCGCCTTCGCCTTCCCAACCCATATGATAGGCGAGCATGGTACGCAGCTCGTGCTGCTCAGGCGGCATCAAGTCGGCCAGCACGCGTTGAAGATACTCTTCCACCGCCGGGCGCATGGTTTGAATTGCAGCATCCAGGTCCATCTGCACCTCTATCGCGTTACCTTCACCAGCGGCGTCTGCCGGAGTTGGTCCAGGTTGGCTGCCCCGGCTCCGAACATGCAAATTTGCAACTCGCGCCGCACCTCGTTGATCGTCTCCAGTGTTTCCCCGGCGCTCACGGCGGCGGCTTTCAGAAATGGGCCCGCCATGCCGCCCAGCCGCGCGCCCAGGGCGATGCACTTGCCAATATCCAGACCGTCGCGCAGCCCACCCGAGGCAAATACCAGCATTTCCGGCGCGGCTTCGCGCACCATCTGGATCGAATCGCTGGTGGGGATGCCCCACCCGCGGAACGCCGCGGCCACGCGCGCCTGGCGCGGATCCTTGATGCGGAATTTCTCCACCTGGCTCCAGGAGGTGCCGCCCGCGCCGGCCACGTCGATGGCCCGCACGCCGGCATCCGCCAGTTGGCGCGCCGCGCGGCCAGAGAAGCCCCAACCGACCTCCTTGGCGATGACCGGCACGGGCAGCGCCCGGCACACGGTCTCAATTTTCGCCAGCAGGCCCGCGAAGCGCGTGTCGCCTTCCGGCTGCACCGCTTCCTGCATCGAATTGAAGTGCAGGATCAGAGCATCCGCTTCGACCATGTCCACCGCGCGCTGGCAGTGCTCCACGCCATAGCCATAGTTCAACTGCACTGCGCCCAGGTTGGCGAACAGCAGAATATCCGGCGCGTAGCGACGCACCTGAAAGCTGCCAGCCAGGTCGCCATCTTCCAACGCGGCGCGCTGCGAGCCAAGACCCATTGCAATTCCGGCAGCCTGCGCGGCCTCCGCCAGGTTGCGGTTGATGCGCCCGGCTTCGTCCGTCCCGCCGGTCATGGAGGAAATCAGCAGCGGAGCGCGCGCGCATTTTCCAAACAGATCCTGGGTCAGGTCCACCGCATCCAGGTCAAGCTCAGGCAACGCCTGGTGGATAAAACGGTAGCGTTCCAGACCGGTGGTCAGGCTGGAATCGACATCCTCTTCCAGGTTAATGCGGATATGATCGGCCTTGCGCGACGTGGTACTCGGTTCTTCAGACATTCCAACCGGCTCTTTCTGTGTCCATACAGTCTGTTAGTATACCAGAGAACGGCGCGGATGCATCCCGTCCACCGACGCGGAACGTTCCGCGCCATTGCGGGTTATAGTGAATGCCAGCGCGCGCGAGCATCCGCTGGCGCATCAAGTGCCGCCCCCGGAATGATTGACACAACCCGCCGGAAACCGTTAAAATACATCGAGCCCGTAGTTCATCCAGATCAGGAGGAAAGCCCCGTGAATGAGACCTTTGAAGCAGTAAAAACCGTCATCGGTGACGTTTTGAAAATTGACACAGCCGATATCAAATTGGATACCCGCTTTATCGAAGATTTGAAAGCCGACTCGATGGACCAGTTTTTCTTAATCGACGGTTTCTGCGACCGGTTCGATATCGCCATTTCAGATGAGGATGCCCGCAACATTCGCACGGTGGCCGATGCCGTGACCTATATTGATGAGCACAAAAAGGCATAATTGATTCAAAAGCGGTGCGTTCCCGCGAGGGGGCGCACCGCTTCTTTTTTTATGGTTCGCCGGAAGATCAGCCGGCAAGAATATCGGCGATCTGTTCAGGATGCTGCGCGATGCGCACGCCGGCCTGTTGCAATGCCGCCACTTTTTCTTCCGCGGTCCCCGCGCCGCCCTCGATGATGGCGCCCGCATGGCCCATGCGCTTGCCGGGAGGGGCCGTCTGCCCGGCGATGAAGGCCACCACCGGTTTAGTCATGTGAGCCGCAATGTAATCGGCGGCTTTTTCTTCGTCCGTCCCGCCAATCTCGCCGATCAGTACCACCTGGTCGGTATGCGGATCGCCCTCAAACATCTCCAGCACATCGATAAAATTGGTGCCGTTGATTGGGTCGCCGCCGATGCCAACGCAGGTGCTGGCGCCCAGTCCGCGCGCTTTGAGCGCGTAGAGCACTTCGTAGGTCAGTGTACCGGAGCGCGATACCACGCCCACGGTGCCTGGAATGGCAATGTTGCCGGGTATGATGCCCACCTTGGCTTCGCCGGGGGTCAGCAGACCGGGGCAATTTGGCCCAATCAGGCGCACGTTTTTCTGATCCAAATAGGCGCGCACGCGCATCATATCCTGCACGGCAACGCCCTCGGTGATGCAGATGATCAGCGGGATGCCCGCGTCGGCGGCCTCGTACATGGCGTCCGGGGCAAACCGCGCCGGCACAAAGATGACCGAGCAGTTGGCCGCAGTCATTTCCACCGCCGTCTTGACCGAATCAAACACCGGCACTTTTCCGCCCAGCACCCACTCGCCGCCTTTACCGGGCGTGACGCCCGCTACGACGTTATTGGCGTAGTCGACCATCTGGCCGGTGTGGAATAACCCCTCATTCCCGGTGACGCCCTGCACCAGGATGCGCGTGTTCTTGTCAATTAAGATACTCATGCGCTTACCCTCCCCTGGCCGCCGCGACGGCCTTCTGCGCCGCTTCCACCAGTGTTTCCGCTGTACCCATGTTGGCATCCGCCAGGATGCGCCGTCCCTCTTCTGCGTTGGTACCCACCAGGCGCACCACCATGGGTACGCTGGTTTCCACCTGCTCCATCGCAGAGAGAATACCGCGCGCCACTTCGTCGCAGCGGGTAATGCCGCCAAAGATGTTAATCAGCACGGCGCGCACGTTCGGGTCTGACAGAATGATGCGGAACGCGGCAGCCACCTTCTCTGCCCCCGCGCCGCCGCCGATATCCAGAAAGTTGGCCGGCTCGCCGCCCGAAAACTTGATGATATCCATGGTGGCCATCGCCAGCCCGGCGCCATTGACCATGCAGCCGATCTGCCCGTCCAGCTTGATATACGACAGCCCGTTTTTGCGCGCCTCGATCTCCGCCTCAGCTTCAATATCCAGGTCGCGCAGTTCGTCCAGCTCCGGGTGGCGGAAGCCGGCGTTGTCGTCCACCAGCATCTTGCCGTCCAGCGCCATCAGGCCGCCGTCCGAGGTGATCACCAGCGGGTTGATTTCGGCCAGGGTCGCGTCGTAATCGGTGTAGGCCTGCCATAGCCCCTGGGCAATGGCCTGGAACGGCCGCCATAGCTCGCGCGGCAAATCCATCCCCACCGCCAGGTCGCGCGACTGGTAATCGCGCAGACCGAGCAGCGGATCGATGTGGATCTTGAGGATCTTCTCGGGCGTCTCACGCGCCACTTCCTCAATTTCCACTCCGCCGGCGGCCGAGGCCATGAAAACCGGCCGGCGCGCGGCGCGGTCGTTGGTGATACCTAGGTAGATTTCCTTGACGATATTAACGGCCTGGTCCACCAGTACCTTGCGCACCGGCAGCCCTTTGATTTCCATCGCCAGGATGGCGCGCGCCAGTTCTTCCGCCTCGGCGGGCGTCTTGGCCAGGCGAATCCCACCCGCCTTGCCGCGTCCACCCACCAGCACCTGCGATTTAATCACAACCCTCCCGTCGAGTTCCTCGGCAATCTGCCGCGCCTCTTCGGGAGTGCTTGCGATCCGTCCCTTTGGGATCGGGACACGATATTTTGCGAATATTTGTTTGGATTGATACTCGTGAAGTTTCATCCTTTTTCCCCGTCCATGGATTGCCGTTTGTCACGTACAACGCAATTATTATAGCATGAGGCCACACATCGCTTGACAGGCATATAATGTTCCGCGGCGCAACGCAGAATCAAAAAGGGTTTGCACTTTTCTCGTGCAAACCCTTTTATCCATCGATCTGTAAGGCTAGCCCTTCAGATAATCGTCCAGGGCTTCCTTGCTGATCCGGTAGGCCGCGCCGATCTTGCGCGCCTTGAGCTCACCCGCGGTAATGGCCGCCAAAATGTCCTCTTCGGACACGCGCAACACCTGCGCCGCTTCGGCCGGAGTCATCACGGCCGGGGTGCCCGAGGGAGCGCCACCAGCCGGCGCGCCACCGCCGCCGCCAGCACCAGACCCGCCCTGCTGCCCGGTCATGCCGCGCAGCGAGTCGCCAATCACGTTGCCAAGGCCCATGCCAGCGCCGATGCCGGCCGTGAGGCCAGCCCCACCGCTCGGGTTCTGCGCCGCGTCGCGCAGTGCGTCGGCCGCCTGGAGCTGGGTGTAGGTCTGCATATCCAGCATACCCATCGCGCGCAGTTCCTCAGCCGATTTATCAGAGGGCTTCAGGTTGGCAATATAGAAAGCTTTGAGCACCAACCCCAGGGCCGCGAAATCGTCCTGAGCTTTGGCGCGCACGCCGGCACCCAGTTCTTCAGTCAGGCCAATGATATCGACCACGCTGTTGCGCGCCGCAGTTTCGCCGAGCAGGTCCTGCAGCTTAGAGAGCAACATCGAGCGCAGGCGGTTCTCAATATCGCTGGTGCGATACATGCCCTGCGCGCCCACCACCTGGGTTACGAACTGCTGCGCATCTTTCACCTGGAAGCTGTACGAGCCAAAGCCCTGGAGCAGCGCCACGCCCAGGCCCATGCCGGGGTTGCGGACGATGATCGGCTGGGGAGTGCCCCATTTGTGATCAACAAACTCGCGCATCGACACAAAATAGACTTCCGCGGTGAACGGCGTGCGGTCGTTGAACAGCGTGCCGACCAGGTTGACCAACAGCGGAATATTGGCCGTAGTGATCGTGTGGCGGCCGGGGCCAAAAACATCCAGCGCCTGGCCGTCGCGGAAAAACACGGCTCGCTGTGACTCGCGTACGATGACCTGAGACCCCATGCGCAGATCAGCCACCCCTTGCTCGGGGAAGCGGTGGACAATCTCATCCTTCATCTCGCTGGGATACTCGACTACATCAAATATTCTAGCCATCTCTGGTTCTCCCTCTTCAAAAAATTGGGTCTGGTTGCACGAAAATGGTCACGCGATTACTGCGCCGGATTTTCGCTAATTCCGCCGATTAGGACTTCACTGCGCCGGTTGAAGGTTTCCACGGCCTGGGCGGAAGCATTGCGCAAATTGCGGATGGCCGCGGGCAGGCCGTCAGTGCCGATGGAGGCTTCGACATTGCCGATGGCGCGGTCAACAAGATCCGATGTTTCGAGCAGCGCCAGGTCAAACTGGTACACCTGAGCCAGCTCGTCTTCGCGAACTTTCACCGGGTCAAAGAAGCCGGCATAGCCGTAGGCAGCGGTGCGCACGCGGTCGATGAACTGGCGCAGTTTGATGGCCGCCCCTTCCAGATCATCAATAAATTCGATTTGCCCCTGGCTGATCAGGTCACGCTGCATCTCAGAAACTCGCTGCCACAGCTCCTCAAAGCGGTTGGCGATCGCCTCACGCAGAATCTTATCGGATGCGCGCCGGTCTTGCCGTTCGAAATAACCCTTGAAGCCCGGTAATTTCGCAAGCAGCTTCTTAAACACATCGCGATCATCTGTCACACGATCGAATAAATCACTCATTCCGTCCCTCCTCTGGGGATATACTGAACATGGTGAAGAACGTATTGTCCCTGATATGTCATGATTATAGTCTTAAATAATGACGAGCACAATCGAATGGAATTAATCAATTGGCTAGGTTCTATATACTGTTAGTTTTTGGTAAAACATACAATTTGTTGTTGTAAGGTTTCTGTAATTTTTAAATACTTGAATAATTTTAGGCTGCGCCTATAATAAACATAGAAATAAGCAATAACATATTTCGAGCAGGGAGGAGGTGAACACACATGTTATTCGCTCCGAAAGAAAAAGGTCAGGGTCTGGTAGAATACGCTTTAATCCTCGTTCTGGTCGCTGTAGTCGTCATCGTTGTCCTGGCTCTCCTTGGCCCCGCCATCCGCAATGTCTTCCAGACGGTCGTGAACGCGATCTAGTCATACAAACCCAACAAAGGCAGTACAACATCCCAGAGCAGGAAGGAGGTGAACAAACATGTTATTCGCTCCGAAAGAAAAAGGTCAGGGTCTGGTGGAATATGCTTTAATCCTCGTTTTGGTTGCTGTAGTCGTTATCGTTGTCCTCGCCCTCCTTGGCCCCGCTATCCGCAACGTATTCCAGACGGTTGTGAACGCGATCTAATCCTCGCCGTGGTCCTCAACATCGAAACCGATTAGACGAAAAGCCCTGCACCAGCAGGGCTTTTCTGTTTACAATCCTGTTAGAAGCACGCCATAATAACAACTTTGATAACTCAAAACTATCTATAAAGCGGGGTTTCCTCGTTACAATAGGAACAGCCACAACAAAAAACGCAAGCAAATATCATTGAAAAGAGCACCGATCAGGAGGTAAGCATGGCAGCAGGTGGAAGACGCAGTAGTGGTCTACTCATTATTCTCCTCGCACTATTAATTATTGTGGGTTTGGGTGGAGCATACTTTTTGTTTCGCAACCAGCTCGCTCCGCAACCGCAGGACCTGGCCGAAGCGCCGTTGACCGAGCAGCAGCCGATGGTGAACATTGTCATCACCACCCAGTTCGTGGCGCGCGGCACCAAGCTGAGCGAGGCAGTCCTCACCACCGTACCGTACCCACAGAAAGACCTGGTGGAAGGCACCTTCTTCACCGATATGGCCAACGTGGTCGGCAAGCAGGCCAAGTACGATCTGGACGCCCGCCTGCCCCTCACCTCCAGCCTGATCGTGGATACGCCCCTCGGCTCGTACGCGGCGTTCCAGATCCCCAAGGGCATGGT
>CALDSL010000317.1 GCA_937920255.1 uncultured Anaerolineaceae bacterium
CTTCCAGCGCGTTTTCCACCGCGCGGCGCGCCAGCCCGCATGCCTCGATCACATCTTCCGCGGTCGCGGCGTGGTGCGCCTCGGTGTGCCCAACCACGTGGATGATGTGCGGCTTGAGCGCCATCTGCATGTACACGCTCGTCGCCAGGTGCGCGCGCGACGCCACCGGGTCGACCGGATAGCTGAGCAGCCCGGTGCGCGTCTGCCGGTAGACGTTGAACGTGTCATTCTCCAGCGGGCGAACCAGTTCCAGCGCGGCCAGCATCTTCGCCAGGTCCATCGCGTCGGAATGCCCGGGCGGGCTGTTGAACATAAACTGGGCGATGTAATCGCGTACGCCAAATGCACGGGCATTATAGGCCGAGAGAAACGCAGAAACAATATAAACCACATCCGGGGCGTCGCGCATGCCCCAATGGTGCGGCTCATTCAGTTCAACCGGGATGTTGTGGCTGCCGTACCAGTGCATCACCTCCTGGTGCTCGCGTATGGAGCCTTCCAGGTCCCACGGGCCGCGGCCGTCCATGGCATTGAACCAGAACAGCGGAATGGCGCACCAGGCGATGTTGATGGTTTCGACGTACATTTCCGCGAGTTTGAGAAAATCGTCGGTGCCCGAATATGTGCGCAAGAGCGGGTAGTTCCCGCGGCGGCTGGCCTCATACAGGGCGCGGTAATCTTCGGCGCTGCGTACCGGCACGCCGCCGGCGCCGCGCCGGCGCGGATCCTGCCGCTCGGGATGGAAGAAGTTCTCCTGGGCATCCTGATCGATGCCAAGCGAGATGACATCCAGCGCGCCAGCCTCAGCGATGCGGGCGATACCGGCGCGGGTGGCTTCCATTTCCGGCAGGCCAAAATGGTGGCGCAGCAGGGGAAACGGACTTTTCCACTGGATACGTTCAACCGTTGATTGTGGATAACTCTGCTGGGAAAACTGGCCGTGTTCTTCGCTCTTCAAAAAGGCCAGGACGGCATCTTTTGTTTCTGTACCGTCAAATACCTGTTCAAAAAAACCAATGAGCTTTGCGCGTTCAGCGACGGGAGGGGTTCCGCCAAAGGCAAAGCGCACGCCGCGTGCATGCAGGTCATCCGCGGCTTCGGCAAACTCTCCGAGAAGGCGTTCGCCGGTTTCTGGGGTCAGGCGGTATGATACACCCACCAGGTCTGCGTTTTCCTCGCGCGCGACACGTAAGACCTCCTGCACTGGAACGGCCGGGCCAAGAAAGATCGTGCGCCACCCGGCTGTTTCGGCCAAACGCAGGAAGTTCATCACGCCCGCCACGTGGACACATTCGCCAAGGGCCCCCGCGACAACAGTCTTCATTCAACCTCCTGTTCAATTGTCAAGGTAGCAATAAAAGTACATATTCTGTATTTATTATACCGGAACACTATCCAGTCGAAAAACCTCTGGCGTCATAAAATATGCGCAATTTGTCACCAGCTGTTTGGGTGACATTTTTCCAAATGCCAGGACCGGCCGGAGAAGAACCGGCTCGAACGATAAAACATGGACCCCTGATAAATTTTAAGAAAGATTGGTTTGCAAACCTATTGACTCCGCTCGGTGAGATTGCTAGAATAAGTATATAGTCCTATACAAATAGACACAAAATAAAGCCTATGGTCGACCGACAATCCCCTCTGCCAGCCTATTTTCAAATCGCTCGAGACTTGCGCCGCCGCATTTCCAGCGGCGAGTGGAAACCGAACGATCAGCTCCCCTCGGAGATCGAGCTGGCAGTGCAGTATTCTGTCAGCCGGATGACGCTGCGCCAGGCGCTGAATGAGCTGGAAAAAGACAATCTGCTGCTGCGCCGACGTGGTGCAGGAACCTTTGTCAACCTGGCCTTTGTCGAGCTGCTGGACGGCAGCACCCGGCTGCCTATGGATATCTCCACTGAAAGCGATGTGATGCGCATGCGCGAGCAGGTCTGGCAGCAGCTTTCTACCGTGGCCCTGCCCGATTCACGCCATCACTGGAATTTTGACCTGTTTATTCCGGACTTTGCGGGTAGCCAGGTTTGCGCTGACACCGTCCGCATGCTGCCCGAATATCAGGCCAGCAAGTTCCTCTTTATCGCCCCCGATAACAGCCTATCCCTGCTGCGCCGCTACGCGGTGGAAGACGGTAAAACTCTCCTCCTGGCCACCGCCGGTCTCGCGCGCGGCTTCCGAATCATCCTGCCCGGCATGGTCCCCGCCGGGCAGGAACCTTTGGCTGCCACGCTGGAAGGCGCGGAAATCTTCTCGCGCCCGGTCTCGCTGGACGAGATCCGCGACCTGGGGCGGTTGGATCTGGTTCTGACAGGGGTATCGATCATTACCCATCAGGGTGTGCGCTGGGGCAGGGGTTATGGCTACTTCGACCTGGAATGGGCCATCTTCTGTGAAATTGGCGCTGCCAGCCAGGAAACGCCGATCGTAGCGCTGGCGCATGATTGCCAGATGGTCGATCTCGATCTTCGCCCGTCGCCTTCAGATGCGCTGGTGGATATTCTGGTCACGCCGGGCGGCATCCAAACCATCACGTCCGGGCAGCAAAAGCCCAACGGCATTGTCTGGAGCCAGCTTTCCAAAGATTTACTGCCGCTAATTCCTTTACTCAAAGAACTCTACATGCAGCGCAAACAACAACCTGCATTGTAATGGGATCCACCAACCTCACAGGACGTATTACCAATAACCGATTATCAGGAGCATGACCATGGGTGATCATGAGACCGGTTGGGCCGGGCGGCACACCGGGAAAGACGCTTTACGAAATGAAATCTGGAGTACCTTGAAGGCGAACGGTATTGCCATCGACGATCCGTACAATAGCATTCCGAATTTCGTTGGCGCGGATATCGCCGCCGACCGGCTGGCAGCTCTGCCTGTTTGGCAGCAGGCGCGGGTGGTGAAATGCAACCCAGATGCCCCACAGGCGCATGTCCGGCTGCACGCGCTGCGCGATGGCAAGACGCTCTACATGGCCTATCCGCGGCTGGCGGTGGAAAAATGCTTCCTCGAACTCAAGGCCGATGATCTGCTCGCGCGCGGGGTTTCGTTGGAAGATGCTTCCATGTGGCAAAATGCGATCCATGTTGGCAAACCGGTTGGCTTTGATGAGATGCAGCCAGTGGATATCGCCGTGACGGGCTGCGTTGCCGTCACCCGCAGCGGCGGGCGCACCGGAAAGGGCGCCGGTTTCGCGGATATTGAGTTTGGCCTGCTGCGGCAGACCGGTCTGCTGGCGCCCCAGACGCCGATCATCACGACCATCCATTCCACCATGGTTGTCCCGGATGAGCGCCTGCCGCTGCAGCCGCACGACACGTATTTGACCATGATCGTCACCGAACAAGAGGTGATCTACACCACGGTCGACGGCCCGCAACCGGCCGGCATTGACTGGACGCAGATCCAGCCGGACCAGTTTGAAACCATTCCGGTATTGCGTCGCTTATACGCTGAGTACCAGAAAAAATCCGCCTCACCGAAGTAACATCCTTAAATCGGTCGAAATCTTCACGCGTGTGAAGTTTTTCCTTGACAACCGGCGCATAGCACCTTAAAATCATTGCTATACTTGTTGGTACAGGCCTACAAGCCAACAGGTTTTCTCCTTCTGGACCCTTTCCATCCACCAATTGAAGAGGAGCCCATGGCGTATCTCGTCCGGAGCAGTTTTAAACCCCTGTACTATCAGTTGAGTGAAAACCTGCGCGCGATGATCGAGGAGTCCATGCAGCCCGATCAACGCCTGCCTTCCGAGAATGAGCTGATGGCACTGTACGATGTCAGCCGCAACACCGTCCGCATGGCGCTGGATACGCTGGAAAAGCAGGGTTTGATTTACCGGATGAAGGGGAAGGGCACATTTGTGGCATCCGAGCGCATGCGCTATGGCCTGTATTACCTGACCAGTTTCACAGAAGAAATGATCCAGCGCGGGATGCGCCCCAGCTCCAAAATTGTGAGTTTTGAACGTACGTTACCAAAATCGAAAGTGATGCAAAACCTGCAACTGCAAGCGGGGCAGGAAGTCTTCGCGGTTGAACGCCTGCGCATGGCCAACGAGGAGCCGTACGCTTTGACCGTCTCGTACATTCCCTGCCACATGGTGCCCGACCTCGAAACCGAGGATCTGGCTGCCGGGTCTTTGTACGAGGTACTGGAAAATAAGCTCTCGTACCGCATCAAGTATGCAGAACAGGTGATTAAACCAACGGTTGCCACCGAATATGAAGCTGAACTGCTCGGGATTGAGCGGGGCAGCCCGCTGCTGCTCGTGGAAGGCATCACCTTCCTCCTGGATGGCGTACCGATTGAGTACTACAAACTGCTGTACCGCGGCGACCGTTATGAATTCACCATCCGCGCGCAGCGCCGGCCGGCCTTGGTCTAGAGTGTTTCTACGGAAAGAGACGTACCAGTAAGGTCAGCACCGTATGGATTTCAACCCCTCCCTATCGCTTTTGGAAAGTCTGTGCGCCGCCTCGGGCGTCGCGGGGTTTGAAGAGCCGGTCGCGCGGGTTCTAGCGGGCTACCTGGAGCAGGCGGGTGTGGCATGCCGCCAGGACCGGGTGGGCAACCTGATCGCCCGCGTTCCAGGAGAAGGTCCGCGCGTGCTGCTGGTAGCGCATATGGATGAGGTTGGTTTCATGGTGCGCAAGGTGGAGAAGGACGGCTTTGTACGGCTGGAGCGGGTGGGCGGCGCGGCGCTCGAAACCTTGCCGGGCCAGCACCTGATGTTTGCCGGCGAAGGTGGCCCGGTGACGGGCGTGGTGGGCATGGTGCCACCGCATCTGCAGACGGCTGGAAAATCCGCGGGTCTGGCCAGTATCTATGTTGATCTAGGCGCTCGAAGCCGCGAGCAGGTGGCCAAAATGGGCATTACGGTCGGCACGGTGGCGGTGTACGCCCCGCGTTTCCAGGTGATGCAGGGCTGCGTATCCGCCAAGGCGCTGGATGACCGCGCCGGCTGCGCGCTGCTGGCCCAGCTTGCGGGGATGGCTGCCGCCGGTTCGCTGCCATGTGACTTGAGCCTGGCTTTTGTTGTCCAGGAAGAGAACGTGCTGGTCGGTGCGCAACCGGTGGTGCATGACCTGCAGCCGGATTGGATCCTGGGCGTGGATGCCACGCTGACATACGACACCCCCGAACTTGACTCTACCTATGCCGATATGCGCCTGGGCGATGGCCCTGCGGTGAAGGTCATGGACCATATCCGCGGGCGCGGACAAGGCCTCGTGGCGCACCCGGCGCTGCGCTGCCACATCGAAAACACGGCACAACAGGCAGGTCTCCCTCTGCAGCGTGAGGTGGCGGTTGGCATCAGCACTGCAGTTTCACCGCTGCCATTTCAGAATGCGGGGTTTCCCACCGCGGCCGTTTCATTCCCTTTACGCTATTCTCATTCTCCCGCGGAAGTCGCGGACGTTTCCGATCTTAATCGCACCCTGAGTTTGCTGTACCACGTTTTGACGAATCCCTGGACGGGGTGATCCCGGCCAGCGTTCCCGCAGATGACCATGCTTTGCTCTACCGATCGTAGAAGTTGTTATCAATCTCAATGAGAGGAGGTGGTTGTTTTTTGTGGATAAGGGCTTGAATTGCCCGATTGTGTTCGTCTCGTCTAACCAATAACCAAGGAGATTAAGAATGAAGCGCAGTCTATCGCTCGTCCTGGCAATTCTTGTCATTGCCAGTTTCCTGCTGGCCGCCTGCCAACCTGCCCAACCCGCCGCCGAACAACCGGCCGCTGAACAACCCGCCGCCGATACCTCTGGCAAACCGGGCGGTAAGGTCGTGTATGTGGTCAATGGCGTGCAAGGGGACAAATCCTTTATCGATTCCGCTGTGCGCGGTATTCGCCAGGCTCAGGAAGAATTTGGCCTGGATGTCAAGATCATCGAAGCTGGTATTGACCCCGCCCGCTGGGAACCCGCGCTGGTGGATGCTGCCGCCAATGAAGAGTACGACATCCTCATTGTCGGCTCCTGGCAGATGGCTGAGTTCCTGCAGAAAGTTGCCCCCAAGTACCCGGACAAGAAGTTCTTCATCTACGACGTGTCTGTGGATTACGCGGCCTGCGACTGCAAGAACGTCTATTCGGTGCAGTACAAGCAGAACGAAGGCTCTTACCTGGCTGGTTACTACGCTGGCCTGATGACCCAGGCGGATGTGGAAGGCATGAACGCCGAACCCATCCTGGGTGTTGTCGGCGCGCAGCCCATCCCCGTGATTGACGACTTCATCGTCGGTTTCAAGCACGGCGCCAAGGATGCCGGCATTGATCCCGAGAGCGGCGTCATCGTCCAGTACGCCGGTGGTTGGAACGACCCCGCCAAGGGCAAGGAAATCGCTCTGGCCATGTACCAGCAGGGTGCGGATATCGTCTTCCAGGTCGCTGGCGGCACCGGTGAAGGTGTCTTCAAGGCTGCCCAGGAATCCGGCCGCTTCGCCATCGGCGTCGACTCCGACCAGGCCATGATCCTCAAGGACACCAACCCCGAGCTGGCCAATGTCATCGTCACCTCGATGATGAAGAACGTTGACAACTCCCTGTACCGCGCGTTCCAGATGCACTTCGCTGGTACGCTGCCCTACGGCTCCCAGGAAGTTCTGGGTGTGAAAGAAGGCGGCGTTGGCGTTGCGTACAACGAGTACTTCGACAAGTACACCCCCGCGGACATCAAAGAAAAACTGAAGAAGGTCGAACAGGATCTGCTCGACGGCAAGATCAAGGTCGATACGGTTCTGCAGTAGTTTCATTCTCAAAATATGGGCAGGCAGGAGCAATCCTGCCTGCCCATTGGGAGGCAGCGTATGGCATTCATAGAAATGCGCGATATCGTCAAAGTGTACCCGAACGGCGTCGTCGCCAATAATGGGGTCAATTTTTCGCTGGAGCGCGGAGAAATCCACGCCCTGGTGGGCGAAAACGGCGCGGGCAAATCCACGCTGATGAAGATCTTATACGGAATGGAATCGCCCACCAGCGGTGAAATCCTGATGGATGGCCAACCGCTGCGCTTCCACTCATCCAGTGACGCGATTGCCAGGGGCATCGGCATGGTTCACCAGAACTTCATGCTCATCCCGTCATTTACCGTGGCGCAGAATACCGTGCTGGGCATGGAGCCGGTACGGCGCAATCTGCTGGACGCGAAATCCGCGGTGGAGATCACCGAGGAACTTTCGCGGCGTTATGGCTTGCGGGTCGAAGCCGAAGCCGTGGTGGACAGTATCAACGTTGGCATGCGCCAGCGGGTCGAAATTCTCAAAACCCTGTACCGGGGCGCGCAGGTGCTCATTTTGGATGAGCCCACAGCGGTGCTCACACCGCAGGAAACGCAGGAATTATTTGAGGCGGTGCGCGAGCTGGTGAAGGAAGGCAAGACGGTCATCTTCATCACCCACAAATTGCGCGAAGTGAAGGAGATTTCCGACCGCGTGACGGTCATGCGCGCGGGGCGGGTGATCGGCACGGTGCCGACCAGCGAATCGACCCGCGAAAGCCTGGCGCGCATGATGGTTGGCCGGGAAGTGTTCCTGAACATTGACCGCCCGCCGGTGAAGCGCGGCGACGTGGCCATGAAAGTGAACGACCTCTCCTACGTGTCGGAAACCGGCCGGCCGATGCTGCGCGACGTATCCTTCAACCTGTATTACGGTGAAATCCTGGGCGTGGCCGGCGTGGAAGGCAACGGGCAGACCGAACTGGCCGAAGTCCTCTCCAGCTTGCGCCCGGCTGCCACGGGGACCGCCGTGATTGGCGGCAGGAACGTTCTCAACACCACTCCGCGCGACGTGCGACTGGCAGGGGTGGCCCACATTCCAGAAGACCGCCTGACGAACGGCGTCGCCCTGAATTCATCAATTTTTGAAAACCTGATTGTCGACCGCTATTTTCGACCTCCGTTCCGGAAAGGCTCGTTCATCGATTACCGCAAGGTACATTCATCCGGCGACGAGTTAATCCGCGAATATGACATCCGCACCAAAGATGGGCAGGTTCCGGTCGGCGCGCTCTCCGGCGGTAACATGCAGAAAGTAATCGTGGCGCGTGAGTTCACATCCGATCCGAAGGTGCTGATTGCATCGCAGCCCACGCGCGGTATCGATGTTGGCGCCACCGAGTTTATCCGCCGCAGGCTGGTGCAAAAACGGGTGGATGGGACCGCGATCCTGCTTATTTCAGCCGACCTGAGCGAAGTGATGAGCATCTCGGACCGCATCATCGTCATGTATGAAGGCCAGATCACCTGTATTAAACAAAATACCCCCGACCTGACAGAAGAAGAACTCGGCTATTACATGCTGGGCGTGAAACATC
>CALDSL010000318.1 GCA_937920255.1 uncultured Anaerolineaceae bacterium
GATGGTGATATGATACGGCGCGTGCTGGTAAATCTGCTGGAAAATGCCGGCAAGTTTACCGCTGAAGGCGGCAGCCTGTATGCCGGGGCGCGCCTGCGCAAGAAAGAAATTCTGTTTTGGGTACGCGATACCGGGGCGGGTATTTCCCCGGAAATCCAGGAAAAAATTTTTGATAAGTTTGTCAGCGTGCAATCGGGCAACACGGGGCGGCTTCCGTCCATGCCCAAGGGGCTGGGGCTGGGACTGGCGTTCTGCCGGCTGGCGGTGCAGGCCCACGGCGGCAAGATTTGGGTAGAAAGCGAACCGGAAAAGGGCAGCACCTTCTTTTTCACCCTGCCCCTCGGGCAGCCGTAAACGCCTGTTGACCGCTGTATACTGAAATCTTCAGGAGAAGTTATGCAAGAGATTTCCCCGCATGTCTACATGGATACCACCTATGCCGGGGTGACCCTGGGGGCGATCAACTGGACGCACGGCCTGGTGATGATCGACTCTCCCCTGCGGCCAGACGATATTCGCGCCTGGCGCTCCACCCTGCACACGATGAACGGCGGGCCGGAGCGGCTGCTGGTCAACCTGGACGCGCATTACGACCGCACGCTGGGCACGCGCGGCATGGAAAGCACCGTGCTGGCGCACGAATACACCGCCGAGGTGTTCCGCAACCGCCCGGTGATTTTTAAAGCCCAGGGATTCGAGACCGGCTCCGAGTGGGAGTTGTATAATGGTTTAGGCACCATCCGCTGGGCCATCCCGGACCTGACTTTTAGCGATACGATGATCCTGCATTGGGACGAAGACGCTCTGGTGCTGGAGCACCATCCCGGCCCGTCTGGCGGCGCGATGTGGGTGGTGCTGCCGGAACAGCGCGTGGCCTTTTTGGGCGACGCGGTGATGCCCGGCCAGCCGCCGTTCCTGGCCGGCGCGGATATCCCCGCCTGGCTGGCAGAACTGGAGCGCTTGCTGGGCCCGGAATGGGACGGCTACCAGTTGGTGAGCGGGCGCGCCGGTCTGGTGGGTAGGCAGGATGTTCGCCAGCAGATGCGCCTGTTGGAGGAGATCAAAGCCGCGCTGGAAAATCTCGCCAGCCGCGGCGCGGAACCGGAAGAAACAAGCAGCCTGGTCGAGGGTTTGATGGGCAAATACAACTGCCCCGAGCGTTTGGAAGCCCATTATGCCCAGCGGCTGCGCTGGGGCTTGCAGCAGTACTATGCTCGCTACTACCGCAAGCTCGAAGTGGATGTGGACGCCTGAAATTTTTTCAAAGGAACCCCAATGAAACCTGCGCAGTATGAGCCGATTGTTGAAGTCCGGCGTGGACCGGTGGTCGAATCGCTCCATTATGGGGCGGCGGCTGTGGTGGATGCAAACGGGCGGCTGGTGGCCAGTTTTGGCGACCCGTACACGGTGACGTTTCTGCGTTCGGCGGCCAAGCCTTACCAGGCGCTGCCGTTCATCGAGGCAGGCGGGGCGGAAGAATTTGGCCTGACCGACCGCGAGATCGCGCTGATCTGCGCTTCGCATTCCGGCACGGATGACCACGTGGCCACCGTGCGCGGCATCCAGGCCAAGACCGGCGTGCAGGAGAGCGACCTGATGTGCGGCACGCACCCGCCCTATCATCAGCCCACGCTGCACCGTATGATCCGCAGCGGCGAAGAGCCCACCCCCAACCGGCATAACTGCTCGGGCAAGCATACCGCCATGGTGGCCAGCACGATCATGCAGCATCTGCCCAAAGCGGACTACATCAATCTGGAGCATCCGCTGCAGCGCAAGATCTTGACGGCCTTTGCCGAGATGACCGACCTGGACGAGGAGCAGGTGGCGTTGGGGATCGACGGTTGTTCCGCGCCCAATTTCGCCACCCCGCTCTATAACGCTGCGCTGGCATTCGCGCGACTGGCAGACCCCTCGCGGCTGCCCGACCGGCGCGCCGAAGCGCTGCAGCGCATCTGGCGCGCGATGACCAGCAACGCCGACATGGTCGGAGGGCCGGGGCGGTTTGACACGCAGTTGATGGATGTGATGCACGGCAAGCTGCTGACCAAAGCCGGCGCCGAGGGTTTCCAGGCCGTGGCGCTGCTGCCCGGGGCGCTGGGGGCCGGCAGCCCGGCGCTGGGCATGGTGCTCAAGATTTCAGACGGAGACGCGGCCAGCCGCGCCAAGACCACCGCGGTGGTGGAAGCGCTGCAGCAGCTCGGCGCGCTTTCGGCGGAACAGAGCGCGGCGTTGAGCGAGTTCGGCGCGCGGCCGCAGTATAATTTCCGCCGTTTGGAAGTGGGCGAGATCCGCCCGACGCTGCGCCTGGTGATGCACTAGATTGAGAGGCGATATGCAAAATCCGGCAGTTGAGAACGGGTACCCGGAAGGCCGCCTGGAACAGGCCGCGGCGGTGCACGCGCGGCTGCTGGAATTTTACGGCTACCCGGATCTCAGCCAGCCGTCGCAGCCGCTGGACGAGCTGGTCAACACCATCCTTTCGCAGAACACCAACGACCGTAACCGCGATCTGGCGTACGGCCGGCTGCGCGAAACCCTGCCCACCTGGGAAGCGGTGCGTGACGCGCCGCCCGAGGTGGTGATGGAGTGCATCCGCCCAGCCGGGCTGGCCAATCAGAAGGGGCCGCGCATCCAGGCGGTGCTGCGCGCCATCAGCGAGGAGCGCGGCAACCTGGACCTGGAATTTTTGCGCGATCTATCCCCGGACGATGCCCACGCCTGGTTGGTGAAGTTCAACGGGGTGGGGCCCAAGACGGCGGCGATTGTGCTGGTGTTCTCGCTGGGCATGCCGGCCTTCCCGGTCGACACGCACGTGCACCGCGTGACCGGGCGCATTGGGCTGCGCCCCGAGCGCATGAACGCCGAGCAGGCGCATACCTACCTGGCGGGCATGTTCCCGCGCCACGAGTACGGTCCGGCGCATTTGAATATCATTCGATTGGGACGGGAAATCTGCCACGCGCGCAACCCGCGCTGCCCGGTTTGCCCGATACGCGATCTGTGTGACTACGGGAGGGCAACCGCCGGCCTGGAGTGACTCCGGTATTCTGGTTTGTAAAGGTGGGAGATGGACAACCAAAAACAGAACTATCGTCGCGGGGGATGGTTTTTAATGGCTGCTACCGTAGTGGCGATCGTGCTGGCCAGCGTGCTGCACGCGCACCTGGCGGTGCTGATCGCCATCGGGGCGGTCGGGTTTGGCAGCGGCATCGTGCTGGTCGCCATGGCCGAACGCCGCCCTGAGTAGGGCCATGAAGAAAAAACACATCACGAATAAGAACCGAATAAAACCGAATTCCACGAATAAAGCTTTATCTGCTAACTGCTCAGGTGGGTAGTTTCTTTGTGGTCTTCGCACCACAAAGAAACTACCCACCTGAGCAGTACCTTTATCTGTTTTCATGGCGAGAACCGTTCCGAATAAATAAAGCTCTATTCGTGCCATCCGGGTTTATTCGGTTGTTATTCGTGATGCGCTTTTTATCCCGCCGAAGAGCCTATGCGGGTTCAGAGAGCAGGTCCGCGCGCAGGACGGTGACGGCCTGGCCACGGATGGCGACGCGTTCGCCCAGGTCGGCCAGGCGCAGGTCTCCTCCGCGCTCTGAGACCTGGCGGGCGGATAGCTCGCGCTTGCCCAGCTTGGCGCTCCAGTAGGGGGTGAGCTGGGTGTGCGCCGATCCGGTAACCGGGTCTTCATTGATGCCCATGGCCGGGGCAAAGAAGCGCGAGACGAAATCCAGGCCGGGGGTGCTGGCGCGGCTGGTGACGCACACCGCGCGCACGTTTTCGCAGGCGAGCAGGGCGGCGTAGTCCGGCGCGAGGGCGCGCACGGCGTCCTCGCCGTCAATCTCGAGCATGTAGGTGTTGCGGTGCTTGCCGATGAACAGCGGCGCGGCCGGCAGGCGCAGCGCTGCAAGCATCCCGGCGGCGGGTTCCACCGGCTCGGGCGGCTGGGCGGGAAAGTTCAGCTCGATCCAGCCGTCGACGCGGCGCGCGGTCAGTAGCCCGCTGAGGGTGTGGAAGCGCGCTTCGGCCTCGGGAGCCAGTGTGCCGGTATCCCACAGGGCGTGGGCGCTGGCCAGGGTGGCGTGGCCGCACAGCCGCACTTCGACCTTGGGGGTGAACCAGCGCAGGTTGTAGCCGTCGTCCAGCGGGACGAGAAAGGCGGTCTCCGACAGGTTCATCTCGCGCGCCACGGCGCGCATCCAATCTTCCGACGCCGGCTGCTCGAGGATGCACACCCCGGCCGGGTTCCCGGCGAACGGCGCGCCGGTAAACGCATCGATCTGGTAGATTTTCATGGGGAGTCCTAGAGTACGTTAATCGTATCCACCCGCACGTTTTCTTCGCCGACCAGGTCGGTCAACATGCGCAACAGGTCGGGGGTGAGGCCGGTGGTGTTGTTGGGGAACTCGAGCAGATAACTGTGTCCCTTCTCGAACACCAGGAAAGCGAACCGGTCACGGCCGGGGTGCGACTGCAGCAGGCCGTGCACGCGCTTGATGCGTCGCGCGTCGCGCGGTTTGTCGCCGGTGGCGCGCATCACCACCGTGACCATGCGCGGCAGGCGCGCGCTGGAATCGCCCATCTCGCTGGCGGGCGGAACGATGTACGACGAGATGGGCACAAACGTGGCGTTTTGTTTTGGCTGCACCGGGTAGGACTGGGCGCTGCCTGCCGGTTTCGAGGCAGACGGCGTGGGTGGGGCTGGCTCCGTTTCGGCTGGCGCGGCGCCAGGGGCCGGGGCTTTCTGCTCGGCGGCTGGCGTGCCGGCCAGCACCGCGGGACGGGTGGGCGCGGCAGGCGTGTACCATTCTTCGCCACCGTCGGGCGCGTAGGCCGGCAGATCGTCGGGGAAATCCGGCTCGGGCGGCATGTCGCTGTCCCAATCCGCGGGCGCTTCGGCGATGGCAGCGGGCGCCGGCCGCGCGGCCTGTTCCTGCCGCTCGGGCGCCGGGGCGTACACGCCGGCCGCGGCCCGGGTAGGGGCGGGCGGCTCATCCGCGGGCAGGTCGGTGAGCGGCTGCAGGCTGAGCTTATCCACCAGGATCTTCGGGTCACCCTGGGCGCTGTCGACTTTGCCCTCGGCCACCAGCACCACATCCGGTTCGACCAGGCGGCTGAAGCGCGCCCAGGTCTTGGGGAACATCACCAGCTCGATGTTGCCCTGCACATCTTCCAGGGTGACGAAGCCCATAGCGTCGCCTTTTTTGGTCTGGTGCTGGCGGAAGCGCGTCACCAGTCCGGCCACGCATACTTTATCGTTGTGCCCGGCCTCGGCCAACTGCGCCGAGTAATGCGTCACCTTGCCGCGCAGCACCGCGAGATAGGGCGAGAGCGGGTGGTCGGAGACGTACAGGCCAATCAGCTCGCGCTCCCACTCCAACTGCTCGCGCTTGTCCAGGCTGCTGGAGGGTGGCAGGATGATGTCCTCTTCCACGCCGGCGATGGTGCCAAAGAAGCTGAGCTGGCCGGTCTGCGCGGCGCGAAAATGGCTGCTGCTGACCGAGATGATCTGATCCAGCGCGGTAAGCAGGCTCTTGCGCGGGCCGAATGCGTCCAGGCAGCCGACGCGGATCAGGCATTCCAGCGAGCGCCGGCCCATGGTGCGCAGATCTACGCGGCGCGAGAAATCGTTCAGGTCGCGGAAGGCAGACTCTTTGCGCGCCTGGAGCAGCATCTCCACCGGCGCCATGCCCACGTTTTTAATCGCGCCCAGGCCAAAGCGAATGGCCGGGCTGCCTTCCGGGCGGTCTTCGATGGTGAAATCCCAGGCTGAGGTGTTGATATCCGGCGGGAGCACGTCGATGCCCATCGCGCGGCAGTCGGCCACGTACCAGGCTACCTTGGCGGTGTCATTTTTGGAGGCCGAGAGCAGCGCGGTCATGTACTCGACGGTGTAGTGCGTCTTGAGGTAGGCCGTCTGCACCGCGATCACGCCGTAATCGGCGGCGTGGCTTTTGTTGAAACCGTAGCGGGCGAAGTTTTCCCAGTCTTCAAAGATGTGCGTGGCGGTGCTCTCGTCGATGCCGCGCTCCTGCGCCCCGGCGATGAATTTCAGGCGGTGCTTGAGCAGCACATCAGCTTTCTTCTTGGAAATGGCCTTGCGCAGATCATCCGCCTCCGAGGCGGTGTAGCCGGCCAGCTTGATGGCGGCGAACATGATCTGTTCCTGGTAAATGGGAATGCCGAACGTATCGCCGAAGATGTCTTCCAGCGAGGGGTGCAGGTAGGTGGGACGTTCCTCGCCGTGCATGCGGCGGATGTAGGTGGGGATAAACTCCAGCGGGCCGGGACGGTACAGCGCCACCATGGCGATGATGTTGTCCAGGTTGCGCGGCTGCATCTGCACCACGTAGCGGGTCATGCCCGTGCCTTCCAGTTGGAAGACACCGGCGGTGTGGCCCTGCCCCAGGAATTTGAACGTGTCGTCGTCGTCGGTGGGAATATTGTCCAGGTTGAAGTCTTTGCCGTGGCGCTCGCGGATCATGACGCAGGCGCGCTGCATCACCGTCAGCGAGGCCAGCCCCAGGAAGTCAACTTTGAGCAGGCCCTGGTTCTCGACGATCGACATTTCGAACTGCGACACGCTCTTGATGGGCGACTCTTCCGAGCCGCTGGTGGGGCGGTGCAGGGGGGTGTACTCGATGATCGGCCGGTCGGTGATAATCACGCCCGCGGCGTGGGTGCCGGCGTTGCGCACCGCGCCTTCCATCTGGCTGGCGGTGTCGATCAAGGAGCGCAAGTATTCGGCTTCGCTATACGCCTGTTTGAATTCGGCGTTTTGTTCCAGCGCCTCGGCGATACTGACCGGCTTGCCGGGAATGTTGGGGATCAGCTTGGCAATCCGGTCGACTTCGGAAATGGGAATATCCATCACGCGGCCCACGTCGCGGATGGCGGCGCGCGCGCCCAGCGTGCCAAAGGTGATGATCTGCGCCACTTTATCGTCGCCGTACTTGTGGGCGCAGTATTCCATCACGTTGGCGCGCTTGTCGTCCTGGAAGTCCAGGTCGATATCGGGCATGGAGATGCGGCCGGGGTTGAGGAAGCGCTCGAAGATCAGGCCGTGTTCGATTGGCTCGACCAGAGTGATGTCCAACGTGTATGCCACCAGCGAACCGGCGGCCGAGCCGCGCGCGTTATACCAGATGCCCGAGGCGCGGGCGTAGCGGCACAAATCCCACACGATCAGGAAGTAGGTGTCAAAGCCCATCTGGTGGATGACCTGCAGCTCATACTCCAGCCGCTCGCGCACATCCTGGGCGTTGGCGCGCGCGCCGTAGCGGCGGCGCAAACCCTCTTCGCACAATTGGCGCAGGTAGGTTTCGGCGGTGTGATCTTCCGGCACGGGGAAGAGCGGCAGGTGGTAGCCCTTCATCGAAAGGTCCACGTTGCAGCGCTCGGCCACCAGCAGGGTGTTGCTGATCGCCTCCGGCACTTCGCGGAACAGGTCGCTCATCTCCTGCGGCGAGCGCAGGTAGTAGCTCTGGTTGTTCATGCGGAAGCGGTTGGGGTCGGAGAGCAGCGCGCCGGTCTGGATGGCGAGCAAAATGTCCTGCAGGCGGGCGTCCTCGGGGTCGACGTAATGCGCGTCGTTGGTGGCCAGGAAGCGGGCGTTGTAGCGCGGTCCCAGATCCATCAGCGCGCGGTTGACGGTGGCCAGTTCGTCGATGTTGTGCTCCTGCAGTTCGAGGAAGAAGCGGTCCGGGCCAAAGACCTCGTAGTACCAGTCCAGCTTGAGGCGCGCGCTTTCGACGCCTTCGTTGACGATGGTGCGCGGAATCTCCGCCGCCAGGCAGCCCGAGGTGCAGATCAGACCCTCGGAATGGGCTTCGAGATAGTCTTTGTCAATGCGCGGATTGTTGTAAAAGCCCTCCAACTGGGCAGCCGAGGCGATTTTGAGCAGGTTTCTGTAGCCGGTTTCATTTTCGGCCAGCAGCAGCAGGTGATAGGCGCGCTTATCCAGCTTGGGATCGCGGTCGCGCATGGTGCGCGGGGCCAGGTAGGCCTCCAGGCCGATGACCGGCTTGATCCCCGCGGCGGTGGCGGCGTTGTAAAACTCGATGGTGCCAAACATGGTGCCGTGATCCGTCAGGGCGATGGCCGGCATGTCCATTTCTTTGGCGCGCTTGACCAGTTTCTTGATGTTGGCGAATCCGTCGAGCAGCGAGTATTGGGAATGGACATGCAGATGGGCAAAACTCATGATGCTCCTGGCGTAACACTGGCGATAAAAAATCTTTCCCCCGGCAGATGGCCACCCGCCGAGCAGCGGCAAAGTCATTATAGCATGGGGGGAGAGAGGCAAATCTAAAAG
>CALDSL010000319.1 GCA_937920255.1 uncultured Anaerolineaceae bacterium
CCGGTGAAGCCGTACACGGTCTGCCCGGCGCCGCTGGTGGCCGCCAGGATACCGAAGATCAGGCCGCCCAGCGCGCCGACCATCATCAGGATCGAGCCGAGCTGCTTGGCGCCGCCGCGGGCCACATCTTCCACGTTCATGATGTCGGTCCACACCAGGCCCCAGCGCTTGACGCGCGGGTAGAGCAGGGCCAGGAGGATCGGGCCGAGGATGGCGCCGGCCGCAAAGTTGTTGATGGTGATGGTAATAGCAAGGAAGGCGAAGGGAACGATGCTGGCCAGATCAAGGTACCAGGCGATGATGATACCGCATGCAGCCGAGGCCGTGAGCATGATGATTTCGAAGGCCAGCAGCTTGCTGCCGGTGTTGGTGGTCTGGGCCATGTTATCGCGCTTGACCAGGCCAAAGAAGGCGCCCCACATCTTGTATGGGATAAAGCCGAGGAAGAAATTGCCAAAGAACCCAAAGATCGAGCCAACGCCCAGCGTGCCGCCGAACAGGTCGCCGATCAGGTTGCCAATGGCCGAGCCCCAGGCTCCCGCCGGGCCAAACAGCAGGCTGAATACGAAGGGAAATACGTTGGCAGGGCGTACTTCGGTGATGCCGGGCACAATCGGGATGCCGCCCTTGAAGACGATCAGAAACGCGGCGTAAATGGCCGCCGAAAGCGCCACCAGGATGATCATCCGGGTGTTCTTCCACATCGTAATGACTTCTTTCATCGTAAATTCTCCTTGTCAAAGATTGATTAAGTGCGGTACGGTCAATCGGTTACATGCGTTCCCTTTTCTCGAATAGCACCTCCTTGGATTGGATGAGGATCGAACCAAATAAATGGATAAATGTTCCGGCTAAATTCGAGCATTTTCACAGCCGCAGGCAAACACAGACGGTTCCTGCAGCGTCCGGACGAGTAAAGCGATCATTTTTTCGCGGATGGCCGCGATACCGTCGCTGACGATGACGGTTTTTTCTTCCAGGCCGGCGGCCCAGTTGATCGAATAGGCCAGCGCGGCGTAGTGGATGCCAACCTCATGCGCCAGGCAGACTTCCGGCACGCCGGTCATGCCCACCACATCGCCACCCAGGCGGTCGTACATGCGAATTTCCGCGGGGGTTTCAAAGCGCGGCCCGTTGGTGGCCACGTACACCGCGCTGGGAAGCAGCGGCAGGCCGACCTGCGGGGCCAGTTCGATCATTCTGGCCCGCAGCGTGGGGCAATAGGCTTCATCCATGCTGGTGTGCGCCAGCCCCGAGTCGCCGCCATCGAAGAAGGTGTGCGCGCGACCGCTGGTGAAATCCAGAAAATCGGTGACCACCGCCACGCTCTGCGGCGGCACGCTGCGGCTGATCGAACCGACCGCGAAGGTGGCCAGGGCGCGCTTGACGCCCAGCTTTTTCAGCGCGCGGATATTGGCGCGGTAATTGATCTTGTGTGGAGGCACGTCGTGGCGCACGCCGTGGCGCGCCAGGAAGGCGATTTCCTGCCCCTCGATGCAGCCCACGTAGACCAGCGCCGGGCCGTACTCGGTGTCAATCACCTGCTCCTCGAGCGCCACGCCCGGGATGCTGTATACTCCAGTTCCGCCGATAATGGCTGATTCCATGCTGCTTAATCTCCTGTATCGGTTTGTGGGGCAAAGGCGCGGCGCAGGTCGTACGGGCTGTGCACGCCGCGGTAGGTGATGACGCCGGCCACCAGATGCGGTGGGGTGATGTCAAACGCCGGGTAGTAGGCGTCGATGTCGGGGATGGTGGTGGGTACGCCGCGAACGGCTTTCATCTCGGCCGGGTCACGCTCCTCGATCTCGATCGAAGCCCGGTCGGGCTTGCGCGGGTCAGGGCTGCCCACAAAGGCGTAGAACGGCACGCGGTAGTAATCGGCCACCACGGCGTTCTGGAAGGTGCCGATCTTATTCACCACATGCCCGTCCATCGTCACCAGGTCTGCGGCGGTGAAGTACTTTTGCACCTTGCCCTGCGAGAGAACGTACCCGGGCATGTTATCGCCGATGATCTGTACCGGGATGCCCAGCTCGTAGATGCAGGGGGCAGTCAACCGCGCGCCCTGCAAATACGGGCGCGTTTCGGGCGTGTAAGCGCGGATGTTCTTGCCCGCCCGGTGCGCCATCGACAGCGCCAGGATAAACGAGGTTTCCGCGAAGCACATGGTCAAAATGCCGTCGCCATCGTCGATCAGATCGGCGGCGTACTGCGCGGCGGTGGCGTAGCGCACAATGTTCTCATCGCGCAGTTTTTCGATCCATTTCAGCAGCGCGGTTTCCACGTTTTCGCCGCGCTCGAGCGCCTGCTGCATCACCGGCAGCGCGCGTTCCAGCCGGCGCGCCAGGGTGGTGTTGGTGGGACGGGTCTTTACGAGGCGGCGGCGGGCCGCCTCGTATTCTTCGAGCTGCCGTGCAGGGGACATGCCGGCTGCCTTGCGGGCCGCGAGGGCCATAGCGTATAGCGCCGCGTTCCCAGGGCCGCCACCCTGGGTGACCATCTCTTCGATGGCCCTGGCGACACTTTCAACGTCTTCACACCGCACAAATGCTTTCTCAAACGGGTATTTGCGCCGGTCGCCGATGATCACAGCGCCGTCTTCATAACGGGCCACATTTTCCCGGCGCAGCAGGAAAGGCAGTAATTGGTTAATTTCAGATGGATTCATGGATCGCATTTTCTTTCTAGAAGCGGATCAGGTTGGGGATTTTCCCGTAGCCCTGCACCGCGAAGTACACGGAGACGATAACGAACAGCACCGAGAAGGCCAGCACGGCGTAATCCACCGGGCGCATGTTGATTTGCAGGTACGAGGTGCGCTTTTCGCGCGCGCCAAAGCCCTTGGATTCCAGCGCCATGCCAAAGATGTTGGTGCTGCGGATGGTGGAGATGAACACCGGTACCAGCAGCGGCAGGAACTTGCGGATGCGCTCCACCAGACCGCCGGACTGCAGGTTGAGGCCGCGGCTCTGCTGCGCCTGGCTGATGGTCATGGTGCTGGAGGCGATGGTGGGAACCAGACGCAGCGCGGTGGAGATGGCGAACCCCACGCGGTAGGGCAGCCCCATGCGAATCATGCCCAGCACCAGTTCTTCGTTGCGGGTGGTGCTGATCAGGATCATGCCGGCCGAGATCATCAGGATCATCAGCATGGTGCGGGCGATGGCATAGGTGAATGACTCGACCGTCAGAAAACCCAGCAGCGGGGTTACGCCCGAGGAAAACAGGTTCCACAAGATCAGGCTGGAAACGGTCAGGACGATCAAAATGTAGCGGATGCGGCGCATGTTTCGGAACGATCCCGAAACCAGAAGCTGCAAGATCACCAGAAACGCCACCGGCAGCATCCACAAGGGATTTTCAAACAGCAAAATGGCCACGAAGGTCAATAGAAACGTGGTGATCTTGGTACGCGGGTCAAGACGGTGGATCACCGAATTGTTATCGAGATAAATCTCTGCATCCATCAGGCCTGCGCTCCTTCAATGCACTGTACCATTTCATCCGGGGTCAGGAAGGTATGACCAATGCTATTGCTAAACTCGACGAAATGCGGCGGGCGCAGGAACGCCTCGCGCAGTTCGTCGCCATGAGAAAAGACTTGGCGTGTGGTGCCGCGCAGCAGGACTTTGCCGTCCTTCATCACAAACACGCGTTTGGCGTACTCGGCCACCACCCACATATGGTGGGTGACGAAGATGATTGTGCTGCCCATCTCGTTCAGATGGCGCACCATATCCATCATGCTGCGCTGCTCGGCGTAATCCAGGCCGGTGGTGGGTTCATCCAGGATGAGCACTTCCGGCTTGGCAGCCAGCACCGAAGCCACCGCCACGCGCTGGCGGCCGCTCTTGGTCAGCGCGAAGGGGTCTTCCTGCTCGGCGCCCGCCAGCCCCACTGCTTCCAGCGCCTCGGTGACGTACTGCTTGATGGTGTCTTCCGGCAGGCCGCGCAGGCGCGGGGTGAAGGACACCTCATCAAACACGGTTTCCGAGAAGATCTGGTGGTCAGGGTTCTGGAACACATAGCCCACCATCTGCCCCAGCTTGAACACGCCCTGCGAGCGTGTCGGCTGGCCGTTTACCAGCACCTCGCCCTCGCTGGGCATCAGCAAACCGTTGAAGTGCTTGGCCAGGGTGGTCTTGCCGCTCCCATTTTGCCCGACGATGGCGACCATATCGCCGCGGAAGATTTCCATGTCGATCCCATCCAGGGCTTTCACCGCGCCGTTCTTGTAGGTGTGCTTCAAGCCCCGGCACTGGATCAGCGGCTGGGTCAGCTTTTCCAGCTCGGCTTTTTCCTGCGCCACGATGGCATCATACTTCGGCTTCGACACGCTCCACCCACGCGCCTGGAAGGCGGCTTTACCTTCCTCGGGCGTGAGCGGCAGTTCGGCGCAGCCCATGCTCTTGAAGAATCGCGGGATTCCCAGCGGCATCACGCCCATCGACTGCATCGTGTCCACATCCTGCAGTACCTGGCGCGCCGGACCTTGGAGCACAACCTTGCCGTCCTGGATCAGCACAACCCGGTCAGCGCCGATGGCTTCTTCGGTTTCGTGCTCGATGATCATCAGGGTCAGATCTTCGCGCTTGCACAGCCGGCTGGTGATCTCGAACACGCCCATCTTGCTTATCGGGTCCAGGTCAGTGGTCGGCTCGTCCATCACCAGGATGGTCGGCTTGAGCGCCAGCACCGAGGCGATGGCCAGCTTTTGCTTCTGCCCGCCGGACAGCGTGGACGGTGGGCGGTGGCGCACCGCGTTCA
>CALDSL010000320.1 GCA_937920255.1 uncultured Anaerolineaceae bacterium
CGCACGCTGCGCGACGTGGGCCGGATGTTCACCTTTGAGCCGCACATCCGCCCGGCCGGCGGCGCGCTGGGCTTCAAACGCGAAGATATTTATTGCTTTGACGCCAGCGGAACCCTGCGGCGGCTATAACCGCAAAACGCGCTCCACCGCTTGCGGCGGCACCGCCCCACCCCGCGCGCCGAGCTTGCCCACGCAAATCGACGCGGCCGCGTTGGCGAATCGGGCGGCGTAAGCCAGGTCGCCGCCGGTGGAAAGCGCGTACAGAAAGCTGCTGCAGAAGGTGTCCCCGGCGCCGGTCACGTCGACCACCTCAACCGGGAAACCCGGCGAGCGGATCGTCTCCTCTTTGGAGAACACGATGCAGCCGTTTTCCGCCAGCGTCACCACCACCAACTCCAGCCCGTAGGAAAGCAGCCGGTCGGCCGCGGCGCGGAAGTCCAGCCCGCCCGCGTAGCTGTTGAAACCGACTTCATTAAAGAAGGCAATATCCAGCCGCTGGTAGCGTTCTTCGCTGCCGTCACGGATATAATCCACGTCCAGGTCATACACCAGCTTGGCGCCGCGCGCCCGGCAGTGGTCGATGATCTCGCCGCTGCCCATTGCCCCGCAGCGCAGCGCGCCAATTTCGGTGGGGGTGGAATACAGATATTGGGCGCCGGCCAAAATTTCAAGCTGCTCGGGTGTGATTTCGATCGTCTCTATCCCGAGGCGGGGGATAAAGATGGTATGCTCGTTCTCCACCAGGAAGATCATCGTCTTCGAATCGGGCAGGCTGTCGTCGAACACCACCAGCGAGGTGTCCACCCCGCTCTGCTCCAGATCCCGCAGCAGAAATTGGGTGATCGCTCCGTTGTTCAGCATGGCCAGGAACTTGACCTCCATCCCCAGCGCGGCGGCCACGCAGGCGGCGTTGGCAATCATCCCGCCTGGGACGGCCGGAAGAGCATCGACCAGCGCCTTATCTTTGATCGTCGGCCAGAAATCGGCCCGGTAGTATTCGTCCAGAGCGACATCGCCGATATAAACGCAGTACTTGGGTTTCAAGGTGTGCTCCTCTACGCTGTCCAGTCGTTGGGTTGAAGGTCTTCGCTGGAATTATCTCACATACCACCGGCGCGTGGTTGAAAGTTGTTCATCTTTCTAGACATTCTGCTTGACGTAGAAATTCATCTTACCTATAATAAATACAACTTGTGCGTCGGAAGCCCTGCAAACTCGTACCTCACAAGACTTTCCACACATCGAATATCGTTCATAATTTCATAAGGAGGCAGCATAAGATAAGGTTGCTTCGTTTCTTCAATTTATATTCATCAGGGCGGATTGAACTCATCGATTTTTCGGTTTCAGAATCATCCGGTTCAGAATTGATAAGGAGAAACCACAATGGCACAGAGAAGTGCAGTAAAGCAGCAGAGTTTTTGGCAGATTGACCGGCTTTCGTTGTTCCTGATCCCAATTGGCATCGCGATTAATTTCATCGGCGGTCAGATCGCGCTGCTCCTCAAGCTCCCGCTCTACCTGGATGCGATTGGCACGATCGTCGTCGGCGCGCTGTGCGGTTTCCTGCCCGGCATCATCGTCGGCCTGATCTCTAATATTCTCAACTCGGTCTCCGACCCGATCACGCTGTTCTACGCGATCCTGAATATGCTGTTCGGTATCGCCGCCGCCTACCTTTCCAAGCGCGGCGTATTCAAGAACTTCGGCAAAACCCTGCTCAGCGCACTGCTGTTCGCCTTCATCGGCGGCGGCCTGGGCTCGCTGCTGACCTGGGTGCTGTACGGCTTTGACTTCGGCACCGGCGTCTCCTCCATGTTCGCCATTCCGCTGCACGAAAGCCTCGGCCTGCCCAAGTTCCTGGCGCAGTTCACCGCTGAGTTCACGATGGACATTTTTGACAAGGTGCTGACGGTAATCGCCGCGTTTGGTATCTTGAAATCCATCCCGACGCGCTTCCTGGCGAAGCTGCCACTCGGCAGGATCTACATCAAAGACGAAGATCTGGCCCTGGAAGACGAAGAATAAACACCTCGTTCTCGAAGTGGTGCCTTTGCGGATCTCACCGCGAAGGCACCGCCCAGAATGACAGGAAAAAGCTGTCGCGCTTGTTATGGATCATAAGAGTGCACTTTTTTCCGTGTGCTCTTATTTTTCCAATATAACCTGACAGCAAGGAGCTGGTATGGATACCGATTTTATTGACAGTTTTCGCAGATACCAAAAAACGGGCAATTTCTGGGGCGATTTGAACCCGCTCACCAAGTTAAATGTTTGCCTGGCACTGGCATTTTCCGCCCTGATCATGATGGATTACCGCTACGGCCTCCCGCTGATCCTCGTTGTGTGCATCATCGCGGCGCTTTCGGGTAAGTTCGTCGAGTTCATCAAGCTCTTCGGCCGGCTGACGCTGATTATTGTCGTTTTTGTCACCCTCATCCGCCAGATCGGCATGCGCACGGGCAATGTCACCCCCTTCATTAACATATTTGGCTGGCAGTGGTACCTTGAATCCTTCATTAAAGGCTGGAACACCATCACCTTCATTCTGGGCTTCTCGGGAAGCCTGCTCTTATTCTTTACCACCACCTCCATGCGCGATATCATGTACAGCCTGGAACAGATTGGCGTATCGCACGAGACGTCCTACATCATGCTGGCGTCGATGCAAAACATCATCGACCTGAAACAGGCCTCGGTCACCATCCTCGACAGCCAGAAGTCGCGCGGCATCGAAGTCGAAGGGAATATCCTGGTGCGCGCAAAGGCATTTTTCCCAACCCTGGGGCCATTGCTGCTCGGCGCAATTGCCAGCACGGAAGAAAAAGTGATCGCCATGGACGCGCGTGCTTTTTCGGTCAAGCGCAAGCACACGTTTCTGCGCGAGCTGGCGCCGGCCGGCACCGGGCAGAAAATCCTCATCGTCGCCGCCTGGATGGTAACGCTGTCGACGATCATCTACCGGTTATTCCTCCGGTAATACATCGCCGGGCTTCACAAATGATTTACGGCCTGCTCGTCAAATACAAGCAGCGGAGAGAACATGTCAAAGATTGAACTGAGAAACGTTACCTATAAATACCCGTACACCAGGGATTTCGCCCTGAAAGATGTCACCCACACCTTTGAGGCGGGAAAGTTTTACGGCATTATTGGTGAGAACGGCGGCGGAAAAACCACCCTGTGCAACCTGATCCGCGGGCTGATCCCGCACTTCTACAAGGGCAAGCTCAAGGGCGATGTGATTGTGGATGGGATCGATATCCGCGATTGGGACCTGAATGAACTGTCGGCCCAGATCGGCTACGTGTTTCAGAATCCGTTTACGCAAATCAGCGGGATCAAGCCGACCGTCTTTGAAGAAGTGGCGATGGGTCTGGAAAATCTGGGCGTACCTAAAGAAGAGATCATCCGCAAGGTGACCGAGGTGTCCAAGTTGCTCAAGATCGAGGACCTGATCAAGAATAATCCCAATGAGCTTTCGGGCGGGCAGCGACAGCGCGTGGCGTTCGCCTCGATCATTTCGATGGAAACCGAGATGTTGATCATCGACGAGCC
>CALDSL010000321.1 GCA_937920255.1 uncultured Anaerolineaceae bacterium
CACATGTGGAACTGCATGGGCGCGGTGGCGGGCGGCATGACCAACGTGGTGGACATGATGTTCGATAACTGGCCGATGGCGTTCCAGCTCACCGAAGGCGCCAAGCACGCGGTGCAATCGCCCTCCGGCTATTACGGTTTCCGCGTCATGCGCGGTTTTGACGACAAGGGACGCATCCTCAAGCCCACCCCTTCCGATGCGCTGTTCTACACCGGCCATCACGTGGATCACGAACTGGTCGAGAACATCGAAGCCGACTGCGAAGACCGCTTGCGGCGCATGCGCGCCAAAGAACCGCGCCGCTTCCTCGTCACCATGGGCGGCGCGGGCGCCCAGCGCGAGCTGTTCAAAGCCATCATCGAATATGCCATCCCCATGATCCAGAAGGACAAGATCGCCCTCTTCATCAACCTGGGCGACCACAAAAATAACT
This sequence comes from uncultured Anaerolineaceae bacterium, assembly GCA_937920255.1. Lineage (GTDB taxonomy): Bacteria > Chloroflexota > Anaerolineae > Anaerolineales > Anaerolineaceae > CALDSL01. The sequence continues at coordinate 434 of CALDSL010000321.1, forward strand.
GGGAATGGCTGCAAGGCGAGCTGGCTCACCACAAGGACATGATCCACACCTACTTCACCTGGGATGAGACGCGCGAATTCACCGACAGCATCCGCAAGCAACCCGCGCACGGCCTGCACGTCTTCCTGCACGATAACACCTTCCACGCCGTGTACGCCACCAACTACCTGATGCGCGTCATGGACGTGATGATCACCAAACCGAGCGAACTGGCCTTCTACCCCGTGCCGAAGATCTTCAACGCCCGCGTCGGCGGGCACGAGATGTGGGGCGCCATCCGCGGCGCGGAGATCGGCGACAGCACCGTCGAGACCCGCACCATCCCGCAAACCCTGCAAGCCATTGACCTCATCACCGCGGAGGATGACCTGCTCACCATGTTCTGCGACGCCATCGTCAAGAACAAGAGCATCGGCATCTACGACGGCGCGTACAAAAGCGTTGAACTGGCCACGGGCAAAAAGTTTATCCGGTAACAAACCAACCACGGGCGGAAGGCGGATCGCGAGATCCGGCCTTCCGCCTTTTTCCTTGTTTGATCATTTCAGCAACAATCTTGTGTAGGGGTTTTACGCAAGCCTCTGCCAGTTGCAGCGTAGGTCATTCGGTAGTACCCGGGTGAAGCATTCGGAAGATCGTCGATCCTTGGCACGCATTGACATGACCGAATGCTTCACCCCTACATGTGCGTCTACTGGTGAAATCTTTTTGCGTGGCCCGGAAAGCGTGATCGGCTTTTTCTATATGACCATTCAACTCGAAATTACGCGCAATCCATTCGCTGTTTCCTTCCACCGTGGAAGTGAGCATCTGATGACCGTCAGGCTTGCCACCGCGCAACCCGTGTTGGATTTGCGCGCCGGCGCAGCGTCCGTCGCGGCAACCTTCGCGGCGTTCACCCTCCACCTCAACCTGCGCGGCGACCAGTGGGCGCTCACCACCTCCCCGGCCGGCGCGCCGGTCGAGATCAGCATTGAGCTCCCCGGCCACTGGTACGGGGGCGGCGAACTGATCAACCAGCAGTTCCCGTTGAACCGCGTCATGCTCCAGCGCGCGCCGTTCCTCACCTTCGATAACGGCCCCACCGGCCTCAGCGGCGTGCTCACGCCCGCCTGGTTTTCATCAAACGGCACATTGATCGTAGCTGAATCGCCGCTGGAAGTGGGCATCAACCAGCCGCCATCGCACTACCCGCGCTACGAGTGGGGCTTCGCCATGCAAAATCGCGGGCCGTACGACCACCGCCCCTTCACCGACACCGGCCATCTCGGCGGCGGCGTGCTAACCTTCAAGGGCAGCGCGCTCGACCTGAATTTTTCCTTCTCCGAGAATGCGGTCACGGCGTATCAGAACATGGTGCGGCAATTCGGCCATCCAACCGAGATCCCGCCGGAGAGCCTGTTCACCAAACCCACCTGGACCACCTGGGCCTGTTACAAGACCGCCATCAATGAAGAGGTCGTTCTCCGGTTCGCGGACGAGATCATCCAGCATGGCTACCCGTACAACGTGCTGGAGATCGACGACCGCTGGCAGGTGCATTACGGCGACCTGGGCTTCGACCCCGCGCGTTTCCCCGACCCTGCGGGGATGATCGCGCGGCTGCACGAAAAGGGTTTTCAGGTCACGGCGTGGGTCATCCCGTTCCTGCAGCCCGAGTCCCAGGCCTTTGCCGAAGGGGCAAGCAACGGCTGGCTCGTGCGCCAGGCCGACGGCTCGCCCTACCTGGTCGAGTGGTGGCAGGGGCGCGGCGGTCTGCTGGACGTGACGCACCCGGCCGCGCTGGAGTGGTTCTTCGAACGGTTGCGCCAGCTTCAGGCCGAAACCGGGCTGGATGGCTTCAAGTTCGACGCCGGCGAAGCCTGCTTCTTCCCGCCGGACGCGATCACCCATCTGCCCATCCATGCCAATGCCTATACCCGGCAGTACGTAGAGGCGGTGGCGCAACACTACCGCCTCACCGAGGTGCGCTCGGGCTGGATGAACCAGCGCGCGCCGATCTTCTTCCGCCAGTGGGACAAGACCACGGCGTGGGGTCTGGGCAACGGGCTGCACTCGGTGCTGACCGGGATCCTGGCGATGGGCCTGTCGGGGTATCCGTTCATCCTGCCCGATATGATCGGCGGCAACGAATACGACGAAAAAGCCGACGCTGAGATGATGATCCGCTGGACGCAGTTGAACGCGCTGCTGCCGGCCATGCAGTTCAGCCTCAAGCCGTGGGACTACGGCGCGCAGGCAACCGAACTGTGCCGCCGCTACGCCGATCTGCACACCGAGTTTGCGCCCAAGATTGTGGAAATCGCGAAATCCTCGGTCGCGGCCGACCTGCCCATCATTCGCCCCATCTTCTGGCTCGACCCAACCGACGAGCGCGCCCTGATCTGCGATGACCAATTCCTGCTGGGCGACGAATATCTGGTCGCGCCGGTGGTCACGCCGGGCACAACACGGCGCGATATTTATCTCCTACGCGGCAAGTGGCAGGATTATTGGACGAATGAGGTTCTGGAAGGGAATACGACGTTAGAGCAGTATCCGGTTCCACTGGATCACCTGCCGGTCTTCAAAAATTTGGCACATTAACAGTCAACCCATAGCGATTGATCGATGGAGGTAGAGACGCAAAATTTTGCGTCTCTACGACGGTCGCTCAAGGCCTGGTGTCATGCAAAAATCGAAATGGTCTAATAATCCGGTCGCCCTTTGTAAACCATGCAAAATGATAAAGAAAGTACCATCCCGGAAGGACCTTACGGGGGGTACGGCACGGTGTGCCAACCGAGTTATTAAATATGGTAATTTCCTATTTACAAGCAAATGTCGAACAAGTGACAGAAACCTATAATTACAGTTTTGATTAAATCAACTTCTTGCCAACCGGTCTATAAATTTTTTCTATTTTCTGATCCTCGCAATCCTTACAGACACCTTGCAAATTGACAAAACCGATTCGTGGATGCATTGTACGTTTATAATTTTATTTACATAAGTTGGAAGGAAATGAAAATTCTCACAGTGAGGAAACACCGATGTCTTAACGATCCAACCATACTAACGAAATCGTTACGGCTAGCATAATTTTTGTTCACTGTAAGACTGTTGAACCAGGACCTCAAAACTAATTATTAATATCCTCATAGATTTTTGAAAATACATCCCATATTGGTTGGGGATCGTAAAAATCCATTCTCTTTAAGGAAATCAGTCCAGCTATGACGATTGCCACAACATCAACGTCTATCGAACCTGTTTTTCAAATCAAAGAGTTAATCTTAAAAATTGCCAAACCTGATATCTATTGCGACAATGCTTTCCAACAACTATCCTTGCCCGTTACTGCCAGCCTGCGTGAATTACAAAAGCGCCGGCAAATCATCGAGATTGGTCTAAAAACCGGAGCATCGATACCAAAGGGGGCGTTTACCACCATCGTACTAAAAAAAATCCAGGATAGCTATGTACTTGAAGAAACTATCCAGCGGCTTCGAAATCCTGAAGAAAGGCTGCTGGACGAGATTTTCTGGTTCTGGCTCGATCCGATCGTGTCAACAGGATTGCATGATCCTGTTCTGGATTTGCTTACCAATGGCAAAATCGCTGAAGCATTGAACTTCTGGTCAAAAAGGGTGGCGGTAGATTCTCAAGACGGCATTGCACTTCATAACTTGGCAATTTTTACTCATGTACAAATATTGGAAAATGAAAACCTGCTCTTATTGGGTAAAACTCCCGCCTTTGATCAAAAAAGGCTGAATGATGGATGGAATAATACCTATCAATACTGGAAGATGTTAATTGATCATGAAGGTTTTTGGAGCCGTGTTACTGATCGTATCCGACAGTTGGACGATCCTCGCCTGACCACGGGTAGTGCACGCCGTATACGTTCCTTGTTACCCCTTTGCCTTTTGGTCATCCAGGCCAGACTCGCAAAAGAATTTCTGGAAAACGATAAACCGAGCGAAGCCGCTCGTCACATTGACCTCATTCGGGGGTCTGGCTTCGACAACACAACCATACAAGAAGCATGTCAAGAGGCAGTTGCTTCCACCCGCAAACGATTGAAGCAAGTGTGCCAATCTGCAGAAGACCGGATAGAAGCCGACCCTATCCATGCGATTGAGGCAGTAACTGCATTATTGAACCAGAGCGATCCCATTCTTAAGGCCATCGATCCATTTGCAGGCGCGTCAAAAATCGATCACGAGATGCATGATCTGGTTGCTATCACAGGTAAAGCTGGAGTATTGGCATACAGTACAAAAACAGAGCAACATCAAGAATGCAAAGAAATGTTAG
>CALDSL010000322.1 GCA_937920255.1 uncultured Anaerolineaceae bacterium
TCATGCGTCAGCGCGCGGATGCCGCTGGTCATCCCGGCCAGCAGCGACTGCTGCATCGCGGCGGGTAGATTTTGAAAATCAGGGATCGCCTGCAACACTTCCAAGTAGTCGGGCAGGTGGATGCGGATGGTAGTGCGGTAATGGTTCTCACCGGCCAGCGCGTTACCCAGGATCACCGCTGTGCGCGCCGGGTCGAGCGGGCGTTGCGGGTAACCGTAATCCAGCAGGGCCTGGCGGGTGGCGGCGATGGCCCACTTCTGGCCGTCGTCCATCACCGCCTGCACGCTGGGCGGGATGGGGATGCCCCAGCGCAGCGGGTCAAAATCCCATTGGCGCACCCACCCGCCGATCTTTGAGTAGGTCTTGTCTATGGCGGCGGGGTCAGGGTCGTAGTACTTTTCCCAGTTCCAGCGGTCGCGCGGCACCTCAGTGATGCTGGAACGCCCGGCGAGAATGTTGCTCCAGAAAGCCGATGGGTCAGCGGCATCCGGTAAAATTGCCCCCAATCCGACAATGGCAATTGCTTTTGGGTCGATCATTGCGAAACCTCCTGTGAGCGAGCTGGCAAACCTTGCCGCTCCTTGCGCGATGGTTTTTCACGCCCTCCCCAAAATGGGCGGTAATTCACAACGGAAAACGGTAACTGTCCTTCTGGAAACAACACAAAAACAGCCGGTTCGATGCGCTTTTATTTCGAATCGAACCGAAGAATTGAAACGCGAAGACGCAAAAAACGCGAAGGAAAATTTTATGGTTTCCTTCGCGTCTTTGCGTCTTCGCGTTTCAATTCGGGTTTTATTCGATCTGCACCAGCAGCGCGCCTTTTTCCACCTGGGCGCCGTTGCGGGTGGGCACGCGCGTCACCCGGCCCTCGATGGGCGCGCGCATTTGCATCTGCATCTTCATCGATTCGAGTACCGCCAGCACCTGCCCCTGCTGCACGTCTTCACCCTCTTTGACGTTGACCGAAACCACCAGACCCGGCATAGGCGCCACCACCGTACCGGCTTGCGGGCCTTCTTTCTTGCGGCGCTCGCGGCGCTGCGGCGTGTCCACGTGCGCCACCACGCGCTGACCGGCGATGACCACCTCGACACCCCCGGCCTCTTTTTCCTGAATGTGGACCTCCACGTCACGGTCATCATGGCGCAGCAAGTACAGGCCGTTGTTGTTCAAACGGATCAGCCGCGAGGAGACCGGCTCGCCGTCGACCACCACGCGGTTGTGATGGACTTTGATCTGGTATTCATTCTTGCCGATTTTGACGGTGTAATTCACGTGCGGCTCCTTTACAGCATACCCTTCATTTGCTCGCGCCACGCGGCGTCACGCCAGGGCTTGCTCTGACCGTTGCTGTGCGGCAGGGTCTGTTCGCGTTGGTTGTGGGCAAACAGGGCAATGGCAATGGCGGCTTCCCGCTCCAGGTCCGGGCTGGGGTCCAGCACCGGCTTGAAGCTGTCCAGGTAGGTGGTGTGGAACTGGCCGCTGAGAAAGGCCGGGCTTTCCATCAACTGCAGCAGGAAGTACAGGTCGGTGGGCACGCCGCTGATCTGGAACTCGGGCAGCACCCGGCGCATGCGCGCGATGGCCGCCTCGCGGTCTTCGCCCCATACGATCACCTTGGCCAGCAGCGAGTCGTAGGACGTGCCGACCGGCATGCCGGTGTACAGGGCGCTGTCCACGCGCACAAACGGGCCGCCCGGTTCTTTCACGTAGGTAATCGCTCCCGAGGCGGGCAGAAAATCGTGTTCCACGTCTTCGGCCAGGATCCGCGCTTCGATCGCCGCGCCGCGCGCGGCGATATCTTCCTGTTTTAGCCGCAGATGGCCTGTCTCGGCCAGCGCGAGTTGCTCGCGCACCAGGTCCAATCCGGTGACCATCTCGGTGACCGGATGCTCGACCTGGATGCGCGGATTGATCTCGATAAAGTGAATTTGCCCGGACGAATCCAGCAGGAACTCGACCGTGCCCAGGCTGCGGTAATTTAGGGCGCAGCCCAATCGCAGCGCGGCTTCGTACAGCGCCTGGCGGGTACTTTCCGGCAGCCCCGGCGCAGGCGATTCCTCGATCAGCTTCTGCCGCCGGCGCTGGATGGAGCATTCGCGCTCGCCCAGCACCAGCACGCTCCCCTGCCCATCGCCCAAAATCTGCACTTCCACGTGGCGCGCTTCCGGGATCAGCGGCTCCAGGTAGACCGTGTCGTCGTCAAATGCCTGGCAGGCTTCCAGCCGCGCGGCGTTGATCATCATTTCCAGTTCCTCGGGCGAGCGCGCCAGACGGATACCGCGCCCACCGCCCCCGGCCGCGGCTTTGACCAGCACCGGATACTGCACGCTGTCGGCAAAGCCCAGCGGAAGTTCGCACGGCACTTGTTCATCCGAGCCGGGCAGCACCGGCAGCCCCGCGTCGCGCGCGATGCGCCGCGCTTCCAGCTTGTCGCCCGCTTTTTCGATGGTTTCCGGCCGCGGACCGATAAAGATCAACCCGGCCGCCTCCACTGCGCGCGCAAAGGCCGCGTTTTCCGAGAGGAACCCGTAGCCCGGGTGTACCGCCTGCGCGCCGCTGCGCTTGGCTGCGTTGATGATGGTATCAATTTCGAGATAGGCTTTCGGCTCGCCGATAAAAACGGCTTCATCGGCGGTGCGGGTGTGAGGTGCAATGCGATCAGCGTCTGAATACACTGCTACGGTTGGAAACCCCATCTCCCGGCAGGTCCGCATGATGCGGATCGCGATTTCGCCGCGATTTGCGACCAGAACTTTCATGTTTTCTCCTGAACCTCAATGCCCCCGATGGTCCTGTGATTGAATCTTAGCCGGATTAGGCGCATAATCCAATCATCTGTATAAAAGAACGACCATCACAGGGGGATGTTACCGTGTTTGCGCTGCGGGGTGGTCTGGCGCTTATCGCGCAGGCTTTCCAGGGCCATCACCAGCCGCATGCGCGCCTCTTCGGGCGCGATCACGTCATCCAGGTAGCCGCGCGCGGCGGCTACAAATGGGTTGGCCAGGTCTTCGCGATAGCGGCGGGTCAGGTCGGCCTGCTGCGCGGCCGGGTCTTCCGCTGTTTCCAGTTCTTTGCGGAAGACAATGCGCACCGCGCCGTCCGGGCCCATCACGGCGATCTCGGCGGTGGGCAGGGCGTAGTTGATGTCCCCGGCCAGGTGCTTGGAGCTCATCACGATATACGCGCCACCGTAGGCCTTGCGCAGGATCAGCGTAATCTTGGGCACCGTCGCTTCGGCGTAGGCGTAAATCATCTTGGCGCCGTGGCGGATGATGCCGCCGTGCTCCTGTTCCAACCCGGGCATAAAGCCGGGCGTATCCACCAGCGTGATCAGCGGGATGTGGAATGCGTCACAGAAGCGGATAAAGCGCGCGCCCTTATCCGAGGCATTGATGTCCAGTACGCCCGCCAAAAATTCCGGCTGGTTGGCCACGATGCCGACCGGGTGTCCGTCCATGCGCGCGAAGCCAACCACCAGGTTTTTTGCGTACTCGCTCTGTACTTCCAGGAACTCGCCGCCGTCCGCCAGTTGCTCGATCACCGCGTGCACATCGTACGACTGCTGCGGATCGGATGGGATCATGCTGCCCAGGGCAGGGGTGGGGCGGTCTGGCTCGTCGTTGGCCGGCGCATAGGGCGGCGGGGTCAGGTTGTTGGGCGGCAGGTAGGAGAGCAGCTCGCGCACGTGCGCCAGCAGGCTTTCCTCGTCCGGCGCGGTGAAGTGCGCCACGCCGCTGCGGGCATGATGCACCGTCGCGCCGCCCAGCGAATCGGAATCGACATTCTCATGGGTCACCGCGCGCACCACTTCCGGCCCGGTGATGAACATGTTGGCTGTGCCCTCGGCCATAAAGACGAAGTCGGTGATGGCGGGCGAATACACCGCGCCGCCTGCGCACGGCCCGAGGATGATCGAAATCTGCGGGATCACACCCGAGGCGCGCACGTTGCGGAAGAAGATATCGCCATATCCGGCCAGCGCGTCCACGCCTTCCTGGATGCGCGCGCCCCCCGAATCGTTGAGCCCGATCAGTGGGGCGCCGTTTTGGGTGGCCATATCCATCAGCCGGGCGATCTTTTGCCCGTGCGCCAGCCCCACCGACCCGCCCAGGATGGTGAAGTCCTGAGCGAAAATATACACCAGCCGGCCTTCGATTTTGCCGTAGCCGGTGACCACGCCGTCCCCCAGCGGGTGGCTCTTTTCCATCCCCAGTCCGGTGGCGCGGTGCTGCACAAACGCGCCAATTTCTTGGAAGGTATCCGCGTCCAGCAACTGCTCAATGCGTTCGCGCGCGGTGCGCTTGCCCTTGGCGTGCTGTGCCGCGATACGCGCGTCGCCGCCCCCTTTCAGGGATTCCGCGCGCATCGATTCCAGGCGAGATGAGTGATCGGTCATATGGGAGTCTCGGTGTTCCTTTTTTCTAGGGTAGATAACCCCTGGTTGGCTCGGGCGTTACGCTGTTGCCCGCCCCTGCTGTTCCCCTGGGGCAGGCACAAGGTTATTATAGTAGAAAAGGCGTGTCAAAACCTATCCGAGCACCCTCCTGGGCGGCGGGATTTGCTTAGATGACTGTTCGAATCAAACGTCTGGATGTTCACCGCGAAGAAGCGAAGAGCGCGAAGGAAACGCGAAGTATTTTTATTGTTTACTTCGTGTTTCCTTCGCGCTCTTCGTTTCTTCGCGGTTTAGCTTTCCAATTCTGTCGTATATAGCGATCATCTTGCAAGACCATATAAGCGCGACAGGCTTTTTGGTTGCGGCCGCGCGGGATTTCTCCTATACTCACCTTGATGCTCACGATCCAGTTGTTCGGTATGCCTGTAGTCGAACGCGACGGCCAGCCATTGAATATCACGCGCCGCAAGAGCCGCGCGCTGGTGTATTACCTGGCTGCCAGCCCGCGCCCGGCGCAGCGCGAGCAACTGCTGGCCCTGTTCTGGCCGGATACTGAGCGCGTCTCCGCCCAGCAGGTGCTGCGCACCACCCTGCACGGCCTGCGCAAGCAACTGGGCGATGGTCTGGAGGTCGAACGCGACGCGCTCGGGTTGGCGCCGGGCGCGCGCGTGGACGCGCGCATGTTCGAGCGCAATCTATCCAGCCCGACCAATGATGTGCTCAAACTGGAGACCATTCTAGGGCTGTATACCGGCCCATTCCTGGAAGGTTTTACCCTGGAGGACAGCCCCGAGTACGAGCAGTGGCTGCTGGCCGAGCGCGAGCGCTACCAGCGCATGGCGGTACGCGCGCTGGTCAGCCTGAGCCACGCCCACGCCGCGACCGGGTCTTTCCAGCCCGCCCTGGAGGCGCTGGAGCGCGGGCTGGCGCTGGACCCGCTGCAGGAGGACCTGCAGCGCGAAACGATCCGACTGGCCTACCTTTCCGGTGACCGCGCCGGGGCCATCCGGCGCTACGATCAGTTGCGGCAGCTGCTGGACGAAGAACTGGGCGTGCCGCCCATGGCTGAGACGCGCAAGCTGTATGACCAGATCCTGGACGACAGCCTGCCCGCGCCCGCACCGGTGGCAGCGATCACGGTGACGGAGAGCAGGCCTTCCGCGCGCGCGGATGCGCCCCAAGCGCTGCCGTTCAGCAGCCGCGCCACCGAGATGCATACGCTGGAAAGCGAGATTCTTTCCGGCCGTTTGCTGCTAGTCGAGGGCGAGCCGGGGGTCGGGAAAACACGCCTGGTGGAGCATTTCCTCGCCGGGCTGGCCGGTGCGGTGTGCCTGCGCGGCGTCGGTCGCGAGCTGGAAAGCAGCCTGCCGTACCAGCCGGTGGTGGAAGCCCTGCGCGGACTGGCGTCGCAGCCGCAGGGCGCGGAACTGCTAAACCGCGCGCGGCGCAACGTGGCTCCCGTTTGGCTGGGCGAAGCCGCACGCCTGCTGCCCGAACTTTCCACCGGCAGCGGCGGCACCGCCGACGAGTGGCGGCTGTGGGAGGGCGTGCGCCAGTTGCTGGGGGCCGTGTCGCAAGAGCGCCCGGTGGTGCTGTTTCTTGACGATCTGCAATGGGCCGACAGTTCCAGCCTGGGGCTGCTGGGATACCTGGCGCGCAACCTGGGTTCATCCCCGCAGATCGGTCTGGTGGCCGCATCCTGGCCGGCGATCACGGGCAGCCCGCTCCAGGCCCTGGCCGTGTCACTCGAACGCGCCAACCTGCTGCGCCGCATCCCGCTCGCGCGCTTCTCACCAGCGGAAGTGGCTCAAACCGTGGAGCAGATCGCTGGGCCGAACCAACGCCTGGCGCGCTGGCTGTATGAGCACTCGGAGGGCAACCTGTATATTCTGGCGCAGCTGGTGCGCCAGGCGCGCGAGCGCGGCTGGTTGGATGCGGGCGATTTTGCCGCGGATGCGCAGCCGGAGGTGCCCGGCGCGGTCTACAGCCTGATCCAGGCGCGGCTGGGGCGGCTCTCGGATGCCGGCCGGCGGGTGCTGGACACCGCCGTGGCCGCCGGCCGCGACTTTGATTTTGACCTGGTGGCGCGCGCGTCGGGCCTATCAGAAGACGCGGCGCTGGACGGGCTGGATGAACTGCTGGCTGCCGGTCTGGTGCACGCTGCCGGCGCGGGCACGTTGTACCGCTTTGACCACTCCCTGACCATGGAAGTCGCCTTCCGCGAGGTGGGCGAGGCGCGCCACCGCCAGCTACACCGCCATATTGCCGAGGCGATGAAGCAGGTCTACCGCTACCGCCCGCCCGAAAACCTGGACGGCTTGCTGGCGTTCCATTATGCCGAGGGCAACCAGCCCGAGCGCGCCGCCCCGCACGCGCTGCGCGCCGGCGAAAAGGCCGCGGCGCTGGCCGCCTGGCAGCCGGCGGCGGCATTTTTTCAGCAGGCGCTGCGCGGCGTCGAGCCTGGCGAACGCTACCCGGTGCTGATGCGTCTTGGGTTGGCGCAGTCGCGCTCCGGGGAACTTGCCCAGGCGCAGGAGACCTACCTGCAGGCGCTGGACGCGGCGCGCGCGGCGGGCGACCGCGGCGGCGCTGACACCGCGCGGCTGCAACTGGCCCAGACCTACCTGCTACAGGCGCGTTTTGACGATGTGATCGGCCAGACGCGCACGGTGCTGGAGGAAGGGCTGCCGCACAACGCGCTGCTGGCCGAGCTGTGGTGGGGCACGGCGCTCTCGCTGGAAGGGGCAGACCTGGAACAGGCAGCCGAGCACCTCAACCGCGCGGTGTACCTCAGCCGCGTCAGCAGCGATCGCTAGGCGCTGGCGCAGGTGGAGTTCGAGTTGGGCGGCTTGTGGGCGCAGCGCGGCGACCTGCCCCAGGCCATTGAACATTATCGCGAAGCTCTGCGCGTAGCCGAAGAGGCCGAGACGCCCGTGCTGGTCGAACGCCGCACGCTGGCGCACAATAACCTGGCTTACCACTTGCTGCTACTGGGTGATGGTGACGCGGAGGAACATGCCCGGCGCGGGATGCAGTTGGCGCAGGATCATGGTCTTTTGTCGCTGCAACCGTATTTGTATTCGACGCTGGGTGAGATCGCCCTGGCAACACGCGATTGGGACGCGGCCCACAGCAGCTTTACCCACGGCCTGGAACTGGCGCAGCGGCTGGGCATCCCCGAGCGGGTGGCCGGGCTGACCGCCAATCTAGGGCTGCTGGCGCGCGCGCAAGGCAAGCGCGACGAAGCGCTGGAATTGCTCTCCGCGGCGCGCGCAATGGCCGACGAGCGTGGGCTGTATCACCTGGCCGCGCAGGTGCGTATCTGGCTCGCCCCGTTGCTTCCGCGCGCGGAGGCGCTGGCGCAGTTGGATGAAGCCCGCGCCATCGCCGAACGCGGCGGCCGGCGGCGCCTGCTGGAAGAAGAGCAAAGCACGCGCAAGGGGCTTGCGTAAACCAAAACCGGCGCGGCAACGCCGCGCCGGTTTGATACCTCCGGTTATGATGCTAACTTCTCCAGGCGGTCCACCAGATCGCTCAACACCTGGAAGGCTTCTTCCACCGGGCGGGTGGTGGTCATATCCACCCCGGCCAGT
>CALDSL010000323.1 GCA_937920255.1 uncultured Anaerolineaceae bacterium
CCCCACCGGTTTTTGGTGCAGCCCAATCTGCGCCCAGGTGAGCGTTTCGAACAGCTCGTCCAGGGTGCCGTAGCCGCCGGGCAGCGCGATGAAGGCGTCGGCTTCGGCGCTCATGCGTGCCTTGCGCATCTGGATGTCCGGCAGCACTTCCAGCGCGCCGAGGCCTTCGTGCACCAGGGCGGGCAGGTTGAGGTTCTCGGGCACAAACCCGGTCACCTTGCCGCCGGCGCGTAGCGCGCCTTCAGCCACCGCGCCCATCAAACCGGTTTTGCCGGCGCCGTACACCAGCTTTAGCCCTTTCGCAGCCAGCAGCGCTCCCATCTCCTGCGCGGCGGCCAGGTATTCCGGGTCGACGCCGTCGGCGGAACCGCAGTATACGCACACGGCGCGGATGGGGGATGGTGTGGTCATGCAGTGCTCCTTGGGGTGATGTTGCACTGCTGATTGTACCCTGAAAGTGGTCTTCGTTCCGGGATTGCGGCAGCATGGTATACTGCTGCTCGAGACTGAACGTCAGGAGAATCCTTTATGACCACCCGTCTGGATGAATTTGAACGCTACCGTTCGCGCATGAACGAGCGCATCGCGCAGATCGATCACCTGGGGATCAAGCGCTTTTACAACCTGGACACCAATGCCTACAACGACGCCGCCCTGCCCGGCAAGACCAAAGAACTACTGGGTCTGGTGGCTTCGATGGTGCTGCGCTGCAACGACTGCATCGACTACCACGTGCTGCAGTGCGTCGACGCCGGTTTCACCGACGAAGAGCTGTACGACGCGTTCAACGTCGCGCTGGTGGTCGGCGGCAGCATCGTCATCCCGCACCTGCGCCACGCCGTCGAGACGCTAGATATGTGCCGGGCGAAGAAATGATTGCTTGTATTTGTTGTTTGGGCGGCTTCGCTGCCCAAACAACAAATACAAAACAATTCCCGGATCGGTTCGAGTTTACTGCTCGCTGAATTGGGTGTGATACAGGCTGGCGTACAGGCCGTTCTGCGCCAGCAGCGTGCGGTGCGTGCCGCGCTCCACGATGCGCCCGCGGTCCATCACCAGAATGAGATCCGCGGCCAGGATGGTGCTCAGCCGGTGGGCGATGACGATACTGGTGCGCCCGGCCATCACGCGCTTGAGCGCTTCCTGGATCAGAGCTTCTGATTCGCTGTCCAGGTGGCTGGTAGCTTCGTCCAGCACCAGCACGCGCGGATCTTTGAGGATCACGCGCGCCAGCGCCAGGCGCTGCTTTTCGCCGCCGCTCAGCCGGTAGCCGCGCTCGCCCACCACCGTGTTGTAGCGGTCGGGAAGGCCCATGATGAAGTCGTGGATGTTGGCCGCCCGCGCGGCCGCCTCGATCTCGCTCTGCGTGGCGTCCAGCTTGGCGTAGATCAGGTTGGTGCGGATGGTGTCATGGAACAGGTGCGTTTCCTGGGTCACCATGCCGATCGACTGGCTGAGTGATGCCAGGGTCACATCGCGCAGGTCGTAGCCGTCAATGCGGATTCGCCCGGCGGTGGGGTCATACAGGCGCGGGATCAGGTAGGTGAGCGTGGTCTTGCCCGCGCCGCTTGGGCCCACCAGCGCCACCAGTTGCCCCGGCTCGACCCGGAAGTCGATCTCTTCCAGGGCCGATTCGCGCGCCTGGGTGTGTACCGCGGCCGCCACATCGCCGCCGATTTCGTCCTTCTTTTCGCTGCCGCCATTCTCCCCGCCCGAAAGCACCGCGGTGACCGCGCTCATCTGCCCGTAGCGGCGCACCTCGCTGAGCAGGTGCATATCTTCCACTTCGTAGCGGAAGGAAACATTCTCAAAGGCCAGCGCCCCGCGCACTTCTTTGAGCACGTGCGCGTCGTCTTTTTCAACCACGTCCATCGGCAGGTCGAGGATTTCAAACACGCGCTCAAAGCTGACCACCGAGGTGGCAAACTCGACCGGCGCGCTGGCCAGCGACGACAGCGAGGCATACAGGCTGCCCAAATACGCGCCAAAGGCCACGATGGTGCCGATGGTGAACGCCCCGCGGATGACAAATAGCCCGCCCAGCCCGTACACCAGGGCGGTGCCTACCGCGCTGACCAGCCCGATGATGACGAAGAACGACGCCCCCAGCAGCGAGCGCTGCACCCCCAGGTCGCGCACCTGGGTTGAGCGGCGTTGGAAGCGCTCGACTTCGGTGTCTTTGCGCCCAAATAATTTAATCAGCAGCGCGCCGCCGATGTTGAGCGTTTCGTTCATCATCGCATTCATCTGCGCGTTGGCTTCCATCTGCTGGCGGGCGATATCGCGCAGTCGATTGCCCAGCCGCTGCGCCGCCAGGATAAACAGCGGCATGATGACGATGCTGATCAGGGTCAGCCGCCATTCCATCGATACCATCACCACCAGCACGGCGATGGCCTGGATGATGTTGGTGATGATGCCGACGATGGTGTTGCTGATGGCGTTCTGCGCGCCCACCACGTCGTTGTTGAGCCGGCTCATAATCTCGCCTACTTTGGTGTGGGTGAAGAAGCGCAGCGACATGCGCTGCAGCCGTTCGTACAGCGCCACGCGCAAATCGTAGATCACGCCTTCGCCCACCTGAGCGTTGATGCGCCGCTGCAGCACCTGGATCAACCCGCCTACGGTGGGGATGAGCAGCAACGCCCCGGCCAGCATCGCCAGCCGGCGCAGGTCGCCGGCCGGGATGGTGCGGTCGATCAGGTCGCGCAAGATCAACGGGTTGAGCAGTTGCAGCCCGGTCGCGGCCAGGATCAGTAGCAGCATCGCGGCGATGCGCACGCGGTACGGCCCGGCGTACGCCAGCACGCGCTTGAGCAAAGGCCAGGTTAACTTCGGTTTTTCGTCATCGGCTTCCGCCATGCGGCGGATAATCCCACCGCCACCACCCATTGGTCGCATAGAATTTCTCCTGTATTGATTGTACCTGAAGAACACTGGAGGGATTATGTGGTGTTTTGTTGTTTGTTTTTTGCGCATAGCGCAAAAAACAAACAACAAAACACCACAACCACTCTCCTGGCTGATACGAAAAAACGCCCGCGCTGCCACGGGCGTTTTTCCCATTGAGAGGAGAGAGAAACAAGTTTGCGTTCTCGCCGCCGGCTTTCAGCGGGGTTGCAGGGGAGAAACTCGCTGAAAGGCCGGCCGGCGATCAGGGGGGATAATGAATAATAAAAAATGATGCCGCATACCACAGGAGGGATTTGACCCTCGCGAACGCACGCGCCCTGCGCCCTGAACGCAGCGCGTGTGCCAGGTAAGCAATCGAATTCTTCAGCCGGGAATTCGTATAGATTATATCGAAAATTCCGAAAACGACAATCATAATCCGGGCTGACGAATGTCACCACCCGGCGCGCCGAATTTCTTCTCGAAAGAAACCCTTAGAGCAGGCTCCCCTGCTGAAAATCCTGGTCCGGGGCCAGCAGACCGCGCTCCAGCAGCCAGGCGCGCGGCGGGCCGGCCCACCCAAAACGCGCCAGGTCGATGCGCTCGCGCGCGTCGAATTCCACGCCTTCGGCTTCCAGCATGCGGCGCTGTTCCAGCGCGCCGCGGCTGCCGGCCGGCAGGCTGATCTTGCCCTGCGCGTTGAGCACGCGCTGCCAGGGCACGTCGCCCGGGCATTCGCGCATGGCCGCGCCGGCCCAGCGCGCGCGGAAGGCGGCGTACGCGGCCGGGTCCATCCCCGCTGGCGGCGGGATGAACGCGGCCAACTGCCCATAGCTGGCCACCTTGCCGGCTGGGATCTGCCGCGCGATCTCCCACACCTGGACGTTGAATTGTTGTTTCTGTACGGCGGTCATACTGGGTTCTGGCATATGGCACCTCTTATGGCTGAATCTCATTTTCCATCCATGCAATTTCTTCTTCCGAAAATTCGTAGAGCGCATAGGCCGCCCGGTCGATCTCGGCTTCGATGGCGGCCAGGGCGCGCGCGGCCGCTCCGTGCGGGCCATCCCAGGCGGCGGCGGCTGCTTCAGCCTCCAGCGCCAGCGCGGCCAGCCGTTGTTTTTGCTCGGGTGTGGCATCGGGCAGCGGCAGCCGGCGCACGTCGCCCAGCGCGTAGTTGATGGTGGGGTTGAGCGCACGCAGCAGGCAGCGCGCCGGCTTCGAGTTGAGCAGCGCCACCAGGTAGGCGCTGTCCTCCTCGGCCGGGTAGATGGCCGGGGTGGACACATCGGGAATGACCCCGGCCGGAAAGCGCCGGGCGTTGAAGCGCCGCGTGGCCACCCGGCTCCAGCAGATGCCGGGCCGGCCCGCCAGTGCTTCGGGCAGCGGGCTGGAGGCCGGGTTGGCGCGGTAGAACGCGCGCGCTTCCGGCGACCAGTCGACCACCTGGTCGAACTGCTGGCGGAATGGGATCTGCTGCGCCGGGCGTGCCAGGGTGCGCCAGCGCCCGTTGGCGGCATCATGCGGCGGCAGGTCGCGCCGGACGCGGATGAAGCGCGCGTTATCGCCGGTCTTGTGGCCGTCGGTGCCGGGCATCTCCCGCGCGGTGTGCAGTTGGCGCAGCGCGCGCCGCACACCGGGAGGCGCCCACAACACCCACGGCTGCCCGGGCGGTTCGTTTAAGGCGGACTGATGCTGCCAGCAGGCCCGGCTGCCGTCTGGCGTCCCGCGCCGCAGCGTGTCCGCCGCCTGCGCCAGCGCCGCCTGTTTGCCCGCCGCGCCTTTGACGCTTTCCACGCGGATACAGGCAGTGCGGCCGCGCGGCGCGGGCGCTTCACGCCGCAGAACAAACGCGGCCGGGTTGATCTTTTCGCCGCCCGCGCCGGGGATTGCGCCCGGCCCGATCTGCGCCGCGGTTTCCAGGCTGGCCTGTTCCAGCACTCGCGCGCGCAGCCCGCCAAAACTGCGCAGGTGGAAAAACGACTGCTGGGTGAGCAGCCCGGCAAACCCGCCCGGCCGCACGCGCTCCAGCGCGCGCAGGATAAACGCGGCGTACAGGTCGCGGCGGCCTTCGGGGTATGCCGCGCGCAGGAAGGCGGCCAGTTCGGGCGGCATGTTGCGCGCGATCATGTAGGGTGGGTTGGCGACCACGCAGTCATACTGCGGCTCGCCTTGCGCGCGCCGCAGCGACCCCAGCGGAGGCGGCGCCAGCTCCAGGTGGGCATCCGGCAGCGCGCTTGTTTCACCCGCGCCACGCGCCGCGCGGATGGCCAGGGCGGCGCGCGCCAGCCGCAGCGCCAGCGGGTCGATATCCGCGCCGTACAGGTTGCAGGCCAGCGCGGCCTCAGCCGGGTGCTCGCCAGCGCGGATCGACGCCTTGGCCGGCCAGCCCGGTTGGCCGGCGCATGCCTGCTCTTCGCGGTACATGGCTTCCAGCAGCGGCAGCGCCGCCAGCCCAAAGTGCATGGTGCCGCAGGCCGGGTCAAACAGGGTAATCTCGCGCAGTGGGCGCGGCGCGCGCGGTTGGCCGTCGACAGGCAGCAGCAAGGGCATGGTTTCAGCCAGGCGTGAATCGGGGTGCATTTCCAGCCACAACCGCCCCAGGCTGTTCTGGATGAGAAAATCGGCCAGCCAGCGCGGGGTGAACAACTGCGTCGCGGCGGGCAGGTCGCCAGCGCTGATCTTGTGATTGTGCCGGTACAACCGCTCAAATGCCTGCAGCTTGCGCGGCGCGTTCCACAACTGGTAGGCCCAGCCGAGGCTTTCTTCGTGGTCCCACGCGCCGGCTTCCCCGGCCCGCTCCAGCCGCTCTTCCAGCGGCGCGGGCAGGGCGGGCGAGGGCGCTCTAAACCCGGGCAGCCGCCGCAGCGGTTCCAGTCCGGCCCGGGCAGCGATACGCCGCGCCATCCAGCCGAACAGGGCATCAAAACCGCCGCCGGGGGCATCAGTCAGGTAGACCCGGGCGGCGCGTACGCAGTCTCCTAGCGCGCGAAATGCATTCATGCCAATTATCATAACTTAAACCCACCGCGCCCATGCATGCAAAAGCCCTGCCAGGCCGGGGAGGCTGGCAGGGCTGGGGCGGGATTGCAAGGCACCTGCGGCGCGGAATCCATCCACAATCGTGATTGTTCCCGGTGATTGTGTCTAAAATATCGCCATAACGAGCGCGTACACAATGAGAATGATCAGTGCCCACAGCGGGACGCTGAAAATGATGATCGACAGGACCCACGGCAGGCGATGATCGCTCTCCGCCGCGGAATCTTCGAGCCGGTATTGGTCGCTATAACGTTCTGGTCGCCGTACCTTCACCTGTTCCACGCCAATAGTCCTTTCTTGGAGCAGGCTGTCATGCAGGCTGTAACGGTTATCCCACGTGCAATGCGCGCAGTAGCGTTTCTATAACCTTGATTTTATAATAGGACAAAAATATCCGAATTCAATGGGTGCTGTCATCAACATAAGCTGGGGAAACCCCTACCGCGATGAAAGCACTTTCGTTTATTGGTTTGTATGTTGCAAAGGTATGTAATGATTATACTCACGAATCTATATCAATAGCAATGATTTTTGTTATACCTATTTCCATGATTTTTATCTGAAAGGGCATTCGGAAAGAAATGCTGGAACGTGCCGGCCAACCGGAAAATAAACGATCTTGGAAGAGCGCGCCAGGGCGCGCTCTTCCTCAGTTATTCGCGTACTTTCGGAATTATCTCATGCGCGGCGATCCGTCGACGCGGAACGAGCCTTCCAACTCGGCGCGGCAGTCGGCGCCAACCCACACCGTGAATTCTCCCGGCTCGACCACGCGCTGGCCGCCCCTGGCATAGAACGACAGCTCTTCAAACCCCAGGCTGAATTCCAGGCGTCGGGTCTCGCCCGCGTCCAATTCGGCGCGCTGAAAGCCTTTCAACTCACGCGCCGGGCGGGTGAGGCTGGACACGCAATCCTGCACGTAGAGTTGCGCCACGCACGTGCCGCGCCGTTTGCCGGTGTTGGTCACCTGCACGCTCACGCGCGCGCCGTTCTCGTCCGGCTGCACTTCCAGATCGTGGAAGCCGAAGCTGGTGTACCCCAGGCCGTAGCCGAACGGGTAGAGCGGGTCGCTGCGGCTGTCCAGATAGCGCTCCTGGTGGCGGTAACCGGGCGGGACTGGGCGATACACCAGGTCGAAGTGCTTGCCGCTGCTCTTGAAGTTGTAGTAGATCGGCACCTGGCCCACGTGGCGCGGGAAGGTCATCGGCAGGCGGCCGGTCGGCTCGGCTTGGCCCAGCAGCACGTCGGCGATGGCCGCTGCTCCCATCGAGCCGGGCTGCCAGGCCCACAGCACGGCCTGCGCCTGCGCCGCGGCGCGGCTGATGTTGAGCGGGCGGCCGGCGATCACCACCAGCACCACCGGGCGGCCCAGCGCGCATACCTGCTCCACCAGTTCGTCCTGCCCGGCGGGCAGTTCCAGGCGGGTGACGTTGTGGTTCTCGCCGTTGCGCATGTCCGATTCGCCCACCACCAGCACCACCAGCCCGGCCTGCTGCGCGGCGGCCAGCATGTCGTCGGCCATGCCGCTGGGGGCGGTGACAATTTTATGCCCGGGCAGAGCCTCGGTCAACGCCTCCAGCACGGTGGTGGTTTCTTCCGGCCGGCCGTCGAATGACCACGTTCCCAGCAGCGCGGCGCGCTGGTCGGCCAGCGGGCCGATCACGGCCACCTTTCTCGGCAGGCCGGAGGCATCCAGCGGCAGCAGTTCGCCCTCGTTCTTGAACAGCACCATGCAGCGCGCGGCGATCCGGCGCGCGGTTGCGAGGTGCGGCGCGCTGAACTGCACGCGTTCGCCCAAATCCGGGTCAGTGTAGGGGCGTTCGAACAGCCCCACGCGGAACTTGGCGGTCAGGATGGCGCTCACCGCCGCATCCAGCCGCTCCATGCTCACCTCGCCGCTTTCCACCAGCGCGCCCAGGTGCTCGATATACAGATCGGCCAGCATATCGATGTCCACCCCAGCGTTGAATGCCTGGCGCGCGGCGTCGCGCCCGTCGGCGGCCACGCGGTGGTACACCAGTTCCAGCACCGACTGCCAGTCGCTGACCACAAAGCCGTCAAA
>CALDSL010000324.1 GCA_937920255.1 uncultured Anaerolineaceae bacterium
AAGCCCTGCTTGCCCCAGTCGGGCATGCCGCCGGTGGTGCCGTTGAAGATGATCGCGGCCAGCCCGAGCGTGCCCTTGGGGGTGGTCAGATCGGGGGTGAGGCCGGGGCCGGTGGCGCCTTTGCGCAGCGTGCCGTGGCAGCCGGCGCAGCGCTCGAAGTAGGTCTGCTTGGCCCATTCGAACTCTTCATCGGTCAGGTTGCCATGCGCGCCGGCGACCGCCGCGGGCTGGTCTTGCGCGGCGGCGGTGGGTTGGGCGGCAGGCTCGGCGGCGGCAGCCTCAGCCGATTCGGGCAGATCCGACATGTATTCCACCACCGCGTCGAGTTCATCCGCGGTGAGCGCATCGGCCAGCGAAGCCGGCATCAGGCCCTTCTGGCAGGCTTTGCCGCCGCAGTCAGGGGCGATGAAGGCATCGGGGTCTTTGAGCGCTTCCAGCAGGTAGGCGTGTTCATCTTTGGCCTGGCCGGTGTATTCGCCGCTCTCGATGCGCTGTTCGGCCACTTCGCCGATAGTGCTAAGATCCGGGCCGATATTTCCCACCGCGCCCGGCACGCCGGGGATGACGTGGCACGCGCCGCAGCCGCCTTTTTGGAAGGCAGTAATGGCAAGCTGGCCGTCATGTTCGGGCTTGTCATCCCCGGGCTTGTCTGCCTCGGGCTGGCCGGCAGGCGTGTTTTGCGCGGCCGGCGCGGGAGGGGAGGTGGGTTGGACTTCCTGCCGGCCACAGGCAGCCAGCAGAAGCACAGTAAGGAACAGAAACAGGATCATTCGGAAGGATTTCATCGGTCGTTCCCCAAGTTGGTTCTGGATTGTTTCTGATGGTGAATGGTTTGCGGCCGCCGGGCGGCGCTACAAACTCTGACAATACCATTGTATGGAAAAGCAAACCGGGATCATTGCGCTGGCGCAATGATCCCGGACCAATTCAGGCGAATTTCCGACGCTTATTTCTTTCTCGAAAAAAATACGATCAGGAACAGGCCGACCACCACCATGCCGCCGATGCTCCACCCGACAAAGGCGTTGGTGTTGGCCTGAACGGGCTCGGGCGCGGCGGTGGGCAGCGCAGGGGTGACGGTGGGGTGCAGCGTGTTGGTGGGGCTGGGCGTCACGCTGGCGGTGGGCGTTTCGGTGGGCGGGCCGGGGGTGGGCGTCTCGGTGGCCGGAGGCGTCACCTGGAGCAACAGCTTTTGGGATGGCATGATGATGGAGGAACCGTTGAGGTTGTTCCACGCCATGAGCGCGTCCAACGGGATCTGGTAATAACCGGCGATCCACGACAGGGTTTCGCCGCTGTTGACGGTGTGATAATAGCGTCCGTCGCTCTCGGGGGTCAGGCGCTCGATGGGCGTCAGCGGGCGCGGGGTTGGGCTGGGGGTAATGTCACCGGGGTAGATCACCAGTTCTTGCCCGATCTGCAGCGGCCAGTCTTGATTCCAGTTATTGAGGCTCAAGATGGTCTCCATCGGGATCTTGTAGGCCGTGGAAATGGTGCTGAGCGTGTTGTACAGCGCCACGGTGTGGATGATCTTGCCGTCCGGCCCGGGCGTGGCGGGCTGGATCATACCCATCGGCGTGGGGGTGGCGAAACCGGCGGTATCTTTGCCGGGAATAAACAGCTTCTGGCCGATTTGCAGCTTGGAGTCCTTGGAGATATTGTTCCAGGTCTCGATATCTTTGATGGTCACCTGGTAGGCCACGGCGATAGCCCAGAACGACTGCCCGGCCTGCACGGTGTGGAAGATTTTCCCGTCGGCGTCGGGGGTGGCCAGCTTGACCGGCATGATGAGTTGCGAAATGGTGCTGGGGCGCTGACCGGGGTTGACCGCCGCCTGGGTGGCGAAGCCTTCGGGGGCGCGGTATTCGCCGCACGCCTGGCTGGAGGTGTAGGCAGCCTGCAGCACGTAATAGGTCATCCCGTTGGCGGAGCGCGCCGTCCCCGCGCCGACGTGGCAGTAGGCCGGGTTGACGGCCGGGATCATGTGCGAGGGGTCAGCCCAGACGACCATGATCTCGTCGATGCTCATATTGCCGGCGGCGAAGTTCTCGGTGCCCCACACTTTGGCGCCGCCGCCGTACCCGGCGGACTGCAGGCGGCCGGAGACATCACCGATGTGCCAGGACATCTGGTTGTCGGCCATGATCTGCGCCGTGTTCTGCGCCACGGCGTCGATGATCGGGTCTTCGATCAGCGCGGGCAGACCGTTGGACATGCGCAGCGTGTTCATGGCAATGATCAGGTCGAAGGCGGTGACTTCTTGTGGCTGTGGCGCGCGGGCGCGCGCGGCGGCAGCCGGTTGGAGCAGGATGAGCAGCCACAAGAAAATGAGCAGCCAGCGGGGGAAATGTTTTTCGCTCACGTTGCAATTATACCGGGAGAAGATCAATTTTTGTCAAGTGGGTTTTTTATCTAGCAGACCCCCCTCTATCCCCCCAAATGCTGGAGAACGCATTCGGGGGCGAGCGAGTCTTGATAGCTGTTGGCTCGACCGAATGCTTCACCCCTAGAGTGCGTCTGCTGGTTGAGCCGTTTTGAGCAACCCCGAGAGGCCGCAGGACAACCGTTGACCGCACAATGGCTTACACTTCGGGAATCTCCCGAGTGGAGATATGGGGGAAGTCCCTATGGAACTTTGCCCGCGGAAGGTT
This sequence comes from uncultured Anaerolineaceae bacterium, assembly GCA_937920255.1. GTDB lineage: Bacteria > Chloroflexota > Anaerolineae > Anaerolineales > Anaerolineaceae > CALDSL01. Next base: position 2,652 of record CALDSL010000324.1, read on the forward strand.
ACCCTTTAAAGGATAAAAAATTATCGATTGATCAAAATTATTGTTGTTGAGGAGGGAATGTGTTCGGCAGAATTCTCGTACCTTTAGATGGTTCGCAGCTGGCAGAGGTGGCGCTGCGGCATGCGCGGCACCTGGCGGAGATCTTTCACTCGCGGCTGGTGCTGGTACAGGTGCTGGAAGCTGCTTCCAGCGCGGAAGGGGGAGAATACATCGAGCCGCTCTCATGGCAGATCCGCAAAGCCGAAGCGGATCTTTACCTGCGCGGATTGGCGTCCAAAATGGAAGAAGACGGCCAGCCGGCCGAGTATTTTCTACTCGAAGGTCGCACCGCCGAGGCGATCGTCCAGTTCGCCCAGAATAGCGAGATCGACCTGGTGGTCCTCTCGAGCCACGGGCAGAGCGGCTTGAGCCGCTGGAATATCAGCAGCGTGGTCAGCAAGGTGGTCGAAAAGGTCTACCTGCCGGTGATGGTGGTGCGCGCGTACCAGGCGCTGGAAGAAGCCTCCAGCGACGTGAAATATAAAAAAGTTCTCCTGCCGCACGATCTGTCCAGGCGTTCGGAATGTTCGCTGCCGGTGGCGGTGGCCATCACCCAGGCCGATGAGGGCGAGTTGCTGCTGGCGCACGTGCTGTTGCGCCCGGAAGTGGCACCCACACTGCCCGAGAGCGCTGAGCTCAACCGGCTGGCGGATGAATACTTGCGTTTGAGCCAGCAGGCCTACGGCGCCTACATGGATGAGCTATGCGAACGCGTCCAGGTCAGCAGCCAGGCTCGGCTGCTGCAGGGCGAGAGTATTCCGCGCGCGCTGCACGAGCTGATCGAGCAGGAAAGCGTCGACCTGGTGGTGATGTGCGCGCACGGGCACGGCGCTCTGACCGAATGGCCGTACGGGAGCGTGCCGCGCCATTTTATTGAACAGGGCTCGCGGCCGGTGCTGGTTTTGCAGGACGTGCCGCGCAATGTGGTGCGGCCCACCGCGGCGGAAATCGCAGCCGCCAAATACGGGAGCCGCGGATGAGCCAGGGTCCGGAAGAGGTAGTTCTTTCGCAGCTTGACGAAGAAAATCTCAATATCGAAGTTCGACCGCTGCAACGGGCCGCGGAGAAGCTGGCCGGCGAGCTAAGGCAGGCGCGGCCTTCGGCCCGCGCAGCCGACGTGCGCGCGCGCATCGGCGCCTATGAGAAACAACTGGAACAGTATCACCGTCATTTCCAGCAGTCGGCGCTGGACGAACTGAATCTGTCCTACGCATCGGAATGGGTGCTGGATAATTATTACATCCTGCGCCAGGCGCTGTACCAGATGCGCAAAGACCTGTCGGCCGGGTACCTGCGGCGGCTGCCGAAGATCGACCGATTTGGCCAGCCCGGGATGCCACGCGTGTATTTTATGGCGCGCGATTACCTGGAAACCGCCGGGCTGGACCTGGACCGCGAAGCGCTGGAGCAATTCACCCTGCTGGTGGAAGAGCGCGGGGTGCAGCTTTCGATGGGCGAACTGTGGGCGCTGCCGATCTTTCTGCGCTACACGCTGATCGAAGGCATCCTCTACGCCCTGCACGAGATCGTCAAGCCCGAGAAAGAGCCAGTTTCCACGGTGGCCCCGTTCCATATTGACGAGAGCTGCGACGATATGGTGGCCAACGCGGTGGTGAGCCTGCGCGCGGTTTCCAATCTGGACTGGAAAGAATTTTTTGAAACGGTCAACCCGGTGGACCAACAACTGCGCCGGGACCCGGCCGGGGTGTACGCGGAAATGGACTTTGCCACCCGCAACCTGTACCGCAGCGCAGTGGAGGAGATTGCCTTTGCTGCCAATAAACCGGAAGGCGAGGCGGCCGCGGCGGCGCTGGCGCGCGCCCAGCATGCCGCGGCGAATGGGGATGGGCGCAAGGGGCACATTGGGTACTGGCTGGTGGACGCCGGGCGGCCGGAAGTGGAGCGCGGGCTGGGCGCGCGCTTTGGGGCGCGCCAGTGGGGGCGCCAGCGCCGTGGCGCATTGTATGTGGCCGCCATTGTGCTGCTGACCGCCGCCCTGCTGGCGCTGCCGATCTGGCTGCTCTCGGCGTGGGACGCCACGACCCTGCAGTGGATCGTGGCGCTGGCGCTGCTGCTGGTGCCGGCGCTGACGATCAGCACCGGGCTGGTGAACTGGCTGGTGACGCTGCTGCTACCGCCGTCGATGTTGCCCAAATTGGATCTGGAGGACGGCGTACCGGCCGACCTGCACAGCCTGGTGATCATCCCCTGTCTTCTGACCGACAAAAATGAGATTACCTCGCTGGCGCAGCAGTTGGAGCAGCATTATTTGCGCAATGCCACCGGCGGACTGCATTTCGCGCTGGTCAGCGATTTTGCCGACGCTGATTCGGAAACGCAGTTGGACGACGCCGAGCTGGTGGCCTACGCTGCGCGGCTGGTCGAACAGCTCAACGCGCGCCACCGCCGCCCCGACGGCGTAAGGCCGTTTTTGCTGCTGCACCGCCGCCGGTTGTGGAACGCCTCGGAAGGCAAGTGGATGGGCTGGGAACGCAAGCGCGGCAAGCTGCACGAGCTGAACCAGTTAATACTGGGCGAGGAGAACCTGAGCTTTGCGCACATCACCGGCGATGTGGACGCGCTGAAAAGCGTGCGCTACGTGATCACCCTGGACGCCGACACGGTGCTGCCGATTGGGGCGGCCAACCGGCTGGTGGGCACGCTGGCGCACCCGCTCAACCAGGCGGTGTTCGCGGGCGAGAGCGGCCGGGTGACGGCCGGATACACCGTGCTGCAACCGCGGGTGGAGATCAGCCCGCGCAGCGCCAACCGTTCGTTGTTCACGCGCATCTACTCGGGCGATGTGGGGCTGGACCTGTACACGCTGGCGGTTTCAGACGTGTATCAGGACCTGACCGGCGAGGGGATTTACGTGGGCAAGGGCATTTACGACGTGCGCGCGTTTGAACGCAGCATCGCCCGGCAGATCCCTGAAAACCGGCTGTTAAGCCACGATCTGCTGGAAGGGCTGCTGGGCCGCGCCGGGCTGGTGACCGACATCACCATGATCGAAGATTACCCGCCCAATTATTTCGCGTTTGCCCAACGCGCGCACCGCTGGATCCGCGGCGACTGGCAACTGCTGCCCTGGCTGTTCTCCACCACGCGCGAACACGGCCGGCTCGGGTTGATCGACGTGTGGAAGATCTTCGACAACCTGCGACGCAGCCTGCTGGCCCCTACGCTGCTGGCGCTCCTGCTGGCCGGTTGGACGTTCCTGCCCGGCCCGGCGGGGGCGTGGACCGGGTTGGCCGTGCTGGCGCTGGGCATTCCGCTGCTGACCCAGGTGATCCAGGTGCTGGCGGGCGGCCTGCGCTCGGAAGAACCGCTGCGCGCGGTGGCGCGCCCGCTGCTGCTGGACATCCTGCGCTGGGCGCTGGCGCTGGTGTTTCTGCCGTATGAGGCCATCAAGGCTTTGGGCGCGATTGGGATCACGCTATACCGGCTGCTGATCAGCCGGCGCAACCTGCTGCAGTGGACGACCGCGGCGCAGTCGGTGCGGATACTCAAGCGCGATCAGCCGGGTGTGGTGGCGCTGCGCGAAACGTTGCCGGCGGTGCTGCTCTCGGCGGCCGTTCTGGTGTTACTGGCCAGCATCTACCCCGAGCGGCTGGCCCCGGCGCTGCCGTTGCTGGCGGCGTGGATCGCGGCCCCGCTGGCGGCAATTGCCATCAACCGCCCGGCGCGCAGGCGCGTGGAGCGGCTGAACGAAGACCAGGAACAGAAACTGCGCAGCTACGCCCACCGCACCTGGGCGTTTTACGAGCAGTTCGTCGGCCCGGAAGACCACTGGCTGCCGCCCGATCATTACCAGGAATCGCCGCTGGGGATTGTGGCGCACCGCACCTCGCCGACCAACATCGGCATGCTGCTTACCTCGACGCTGGTGGCATACGACCTGGGTTATATCGACCAGTACGCGCTGCTCTCGCGGTTGAGCGCGACCATGGAAACGCTGGGGCAGATGGAACGCTACCGCGGGCATTTTATCAACTGGATCGACACGCGCACGCTGGAAGCGCTGACCCCGCGTTACGTCTCGACGGTGGACAGCGGCAACCTGGCCGCCAGCCTGGTGCTGATGTCGCAGACGCTGCAGGCGCTGCACCGCTCGCACATCATCCGCTGGAACCGCTGGCAGGGCTATTTGGACATTCTCGGCCAGCTCGACGAAGCGGCGCACGCGGTGGAGGTAAAGAAAACCAAACCGGTGCAGGAGCTTTCCCGCCTGCTGGACGATGTGCGCGAGCGAGTGCTGGCGGCGCGCTACGATACGAGCAAGTGGTACGGTCTGTTCCAGGAAGTGCGCGGCCCGGTGTGGCAGCAGATTACCGGTTTGCTGTCAGATCTGGTGGCGGCGGTGGAAGGCACCCCCAGCGCGGGCAGCCTGCAGCGCATCCTGCTGGTTTCGCGGCAGATGGACCAGCAGATCAAAGGCATCGAACGCACGGTGCAGGAACTGGTGCCGTGGGTGCCTCTGCTGGAAGTGCCGCCGCGGCTGTTCGCGGAGGAGGGGTACGCGGCCGACATGGCGCATCTGCGCGAGGCGCTACCCTACAGCCCGGCGATCAGCGAAATACGCGCCTTTACCGGGCGCGCGGCGGAAATCGCGGATGCGCTTGAGGCGCGGGTACATGCGTCCGGCGGGGAAGGGGACGCAGCGACCGAGGCGCTCTACTGGCTGAAAACCCTGCGCGAGGTGATGCGCCAGGCGCGCGACCAGGAGGCGATCCTGACCGCCAGCTTCCTGAACCTTTCCAATCAGGCCGAGAAGCTGGTAAGCGAGATGGATTTTCGCTTCCTGTATGACCGCAGCCGGCATGTCTTCCACATCGGCTACAACCTGGATGCCGCCCGGCTGGACGATAACTATTACGACCTGCTGGCTTCAGAGGCGCGTATCACCAGCCTGATCGCGATTGCCAAGGGCGACGTGCCGGTGGAACACTGGCTGCACCTCAACCGCCCGGTGACCAGCCTGAGCGGGATGCGCGTGCTACTCTCGTGGAGCGCCACCTTGTTTGAATACCTGATGCCGGCGCTGTACTTGCGCACCTACCCAAATACGCTGCTGGAAGAGAGCGCGCGCGGCGCGGTGATGCGGCAGATCGAGTACGGCCGTCAGAAAGGCGTGCCGTGGGGTATCTCAGAATCGGGGTTCTACCAGTTTGATGCCAACCAGAATTACCAGTATCGCGCGTTTGGCGTGCCAGGGTTGGGGTTCAAGCGCGGGCTGGCCGACGACCTGGTGATTGCGCCGTATGCGTCGCTGATGGCGGTGGGGTTTGCGCCGCAACAGGTGCTGCAAAACACCGCGCGGCTGGCCGAGCTGGGCGGGCTGGGGCAGTACGGATTTTACGAGGCGTTGGACTTCACCGAAAAGCGCGTGCCGGTCGGCGAAAAATGCGGCATTGTGCGTTCGTACATGGCGCATCACCAGGGTATGATCCTGTTGGCGGTGAATAATTACCTCAACCACAACCTGGTGCTGGAGCGCATGCACGCCGACCCGCAGATCCAAAGCGTGGAATTGCTGCTGCAGGAGCAGGTGCCGCTGGCCGCGCCGGTGCAGAACCCGGAATCGGAAGACGTGGGCGGCACGCAGCGGCTGATCCCGCCGCTGGCCAGCGTGGACCCGTGGATTATGCCAACCCAGACTTCGATCCCGCAGGTGCATCTGCTGTCCAACGAGAACTTCAGCAGCCTGGTGACCAATTCGGGCAGCGGCCACCTGCGCTGGAACGATACCGACCTGACCCGCTGGGAAACCGACCCGGCACTGGATGGGCACGGTATCTGGGTCTATTTGCAAGACCTGGATGCCAGCGCCGCGCAGTTGTGGTCGATCTGCCGCCAGCCGCTGCCAGTCAATGAAGAACCGCTGGTGATTTACCACCCGCACATGGCCATGTACCGGCGCGACACCAACGGCATCGCGGCGACGATGGAAGTGAGCGTGCCGCCGGACGACGCGGTGGAGATCCGGCGCGTGCACCTGCACAACCCGGGCGAGCGGGCGCGCCGGCTGAGGCTGACCAGTTACGGCGAGGTGGTGCTGGGGAGCCAGGCGGCGGACGCGCGCCACCCGGCGTTTAATAAGCTGTTCATCCAGAGCGAGTTTGTGGAGGGCCTGAACCTGCTGGTGTTCCGGCGCCGGCCACGATCGAACAAGGAGAACCCGCCGCTGATGGGCCATATGCTGGTAACGGCGCAGGGCGACGCGCTCAACGGCGGGTTTGAAACCGACCGGATGCGCTTTTTGGGGCGGGGGGGCGGCGCCAGCCGCCCGGCGAGCCTGCTGGCTGGGGAGCGCACGGCCGGCGCCACCGGCTCGACGCTGGACCCGGTGTTCTCACTGGGGCAGGAAGTGGAAATTCCGGCGCACAGCAACCGCGTGCTGGCCTGGGTCACCCTGGCGGCGGACAGCCGCGAGGATCTGCTGGCGCTGGCCGCGCGTTACAGCGACTGGCGCCAGGTGGAGCGCGCCTTCCAGCAGGCGCACGCCTACACCGAGAACCGGCTGCGGCGCGCCGAACTGGGCGGCAGCCAGGTGGAGGTGTACTCGCAACTGCTCTCGGGGCTGCTGTATCCCATGCCGCAGATGCGCGCCGCGCCGGAAATCATCGCCGCCAACCGGCTGGGGCAAAGCGGGTTATGGCCGTTTGGCATCTCGGGTGATTATCCCATCCTGCTGGTGGAAGTGCGCGACACGCAGAAGCTGGAGCTGGTGCGCGAGGCAATTCTGGCGCACAACTTCTTCCACGAGCGCGGGGTGCTGGTGGACCTGGTGATTTTAAACGAACAGCACACCAATTACGGCGCGGAGATGAACCGGCTGCTGTACCGGCTGATCAACCGAAGCGGCAGCGATATGTGGATCAACCAGCGTGGGGGGATTTTTGTGCTGTACGCCGACCAGATGCGCGCCCCCGAGCGCGCGCTGCTCAAGACCGCCGCGCGGGTGGTGCTTACCGACGAGGGCGGCGGGATCGCCGGGCAGATACCGGGTTACAGCGTGCCGGTGCCGCACCTGCCGGCGTTTGTGCCCAGCCGATCAGTGGGACAGGAAGAGCCGACGCCCGCACTGGAACGGCTGGAAGATTTGCAATTCCACAATGGCTTTGGCGGTTTCTCGGCCGATGGGCGCGAGTATGTGATCGACCTGCCGCCGGGCGCGCGCACGCCGCTGCCGTGGAGCAACGTGGTCGGCTACCCGGATTTTGGCTTCCTGGTGACGGAATCGGGGGCGAGCAATACCTGGGCGGTGAACAGCGGCGAGAACCGGCTGACGCCCTGGTCGAACGACCCGGTGAGTGACCCTACCGGCGAGGCGCTGTACCTGCGGGATGAGGAAACCGGCGCGGTGTGGAGCCCCACGCCGCAGCCAGCCGGGGCGGGCGGGCATTACCGCGTGCGCCACGGCGCGGGGTACACGCAGTTTGAGCACAATGCCCACGGGCTGCGACAGCGGCTGCGGCTGTTCGCTGCGCCGGATGCGCCGGTGAAGATCATCCAACTGCGGGTGGAGAACACCTGGAACCGGCCGCGGCGCATCACCGCCACGCAGTTTGTCGAATGGGTGCTGGGAACCCTGCGCCCCAATACGCAGCAGTACTTGATCCCTGAATTCCTGGACGAACACGCCGCGCTGCTGGCAACCAACCCGTACAGCGCCGAGTTTGGCGAGCGGGTGGCATTCCTGGCATCCAGCCGTCGAGTCCACGGCATGACGTCCGACCGGTTGGAGTTTATCGGGCGCAATGGCAGCATGGCCGCACCGGCGGCGCTGGGGCGCATCGGCCTGGAAGGGCGGGTGCAACCCGGCGACAACCCATGCGCCGTGCTGCAGGTGCACATCGATCTGCCGCCCGGCGGCAGCGAAGAAATCCACTTCCTGCTGGGGCAGGGCAATGACCGCGAGCACGCCTTGCGGCTGATCGAGCGTTTCCGTCCGGAGGAACACACGGCAGTAACCTGGCAGGCAGTGAGCGAATTCTGGGAGCGCATATTGGGCGCGGTGCAGGTCAACACCCCGGACGCGGCGATGAACGTGCTGCTCAACCGCTGGCTGCTGTACCAGGCGCTTTCGTGCCGCATCTGGGGGCGGACGGCGTTTTACCAGTCCAGCGGGGCGTTTGGCTTCCGCGACCAGTTGCAGGACGTGCTGGCAGTGCTGGGCACGGCGCCGCACATCGCCCGCGAGCATATTTTGCGCGCGGCGCGCCACCAGTTCGAAGAGGGCGATGTGCTGCACTGGTGGCATCCGCCGTCCGGGCGCGGCGTGCGCACGCGCTTCTC
>CALDSL010000325.1 GCA_937920255.1 uncultured Anaerolineaceae bacterium
TTGTCCTTCACACACACTGGCAACCACCAAGGCCACCCAATGAACCCGGCGGCATTCTGTTCTGGGCGGAAACGTCCGACGCCGAGCCCCCGGCGCGTCACCGCGGCACGCTGCCCAAAAAGCACAAGCCCAAGGACCATCCCTTCAACCTTGCGCCTGATGCGCTGCGCGAAACCATCGGCAGCGGCACCCCGCTGTACGATGCCCGCGAAAGCTCGGCGCTGCTGCTGCTGCCCACCACCCGCACCGGGCCGTTGCCGTCCCCCAACCTGGCGCACAACTGGGAACTGGATATCGAAACCGAACCGTTCCTGGCGCCCACCACCGTGCGCGGATTATGGCTGCCGGCCAGCAAAGCCTACAGCGTGTTGATCAACCTGCCGGATGATCCGCTGGTCACCGGGTTTGAACTGGGCCACGAAACGCGCTACTGGCGCCTGGCCGCCAACCTGGTGCTGGAAACCCTGGCCGCGCAGAAGATCATCCCCGTGCTGGAACAGGCCCAGACCAACGGGCGCAATTATTACGCTCACTGGCGCGCGGTGCTCGACGGCCCGCGCGACGCGCCGCGCATTGCCGCCCTGGTGGAGGCCATGCCGCCCGTCTGCCGCGCCGAAATCCGCCTGAATGCCCGCCCGCAGCCCGGCGCCGATCTTGGATCGCCCCGGGCGATCCTGAACAGTTTTCTCGATACCATGTGCGATTCGCTGGCGCGCTCGTGGGGCCGCGCGCGCGCGCCGCAGTTCAACAGCCTGCGCGACAACCCGCTCCTGCTGTGGCTGGTTTCCTTGTTCACCGAAGAGCCCGTGGTCACCGCCTCCAACGCCCAGCTTCAGGCGCTCAGCAGCGGCCTGCGCGCGTGGATGCGCGGCCTCAATGCCGCCGGCGATAGCGTTTTCCGCATTGCCTTCCGGCTGAGAGCGCCGGGCCCACTCGACGGCCCGCATGAGAGCATCCGCAGCAAAGACTGGGAGATGGAATACATGCTCCAGGCGCGCGAGGACCCCAGCCTGCTCATCCCCGCCGGGGAAGTCTGGCGTACCGGTGGTTCTTCGCTGACGGTGCTTGGCAAGCGCTTTGAGCAGCCGCAGGAAAAATTACTGGCCGGGTTGGGCTATGCCGCGCGCATGTTCTCACCCATCCTTCCCAGCCTGCAAACCAGCACGCCCACCAGCGTCGATCTCGACACCCAATCGGCTTACACCTTTCTGCGCGACGCAGCCCCGCTGCTGGAGGAGGCCGGCTTTGGCCTGATCGTCCCGCCCTGGTGGGATCAGCGCGGAGCGCGCCTGGGCGTGCGCCTGCGCCTGGAGCCCAAGAAAGGCCAGAGCGAAAACGTGGTCACTTCCGGCAAGCTGGGCCTCGACGCTCTGGTGCACTACACCTGGGAGCTTTCCCTGGGTGAAGCCAAGCTGACCCGTGAAGAATTCGAGTCACTGGTGGCCTTAAAATCGCCGCTGGTGCAGATCCGCGGGCAGTGGGTGCAGTTGGATGCGCAGCAGGTCGAGGCCGCCATTGCCTTCTGGGAGCGCCAGAAGCAGTCCGGTGATCTATCGTTGATGCAGGCGGCCCAGTATGCGCTGGGCGGCCAGACCGAAGCCCAGGGCCTGCAGGTGGATGAAGTGGAGGCCGAGGGCTGGGTGCTGGAATGGCTGCAGCGCCTCTCTGAGCACGAAAAGATCCAGGAACTGCCCCAGCCCGAGAGCCTGCGCGGTGAGCTTCGCCCCTACCAGCGGTTTGGCTATTCGTGGTTGGCGTTTTTCAACCGCTTTGGGCTGGGCGCCTGCCTGGCCGACGACATGGGCTTGGGCAAAACCATCCAGGCCCTGGCGCTGATCGTGCGCGAGAAAGAGAAGAACGGCAGCCTGCCCGCGCCGTATCTGCTGGTCTGCCCCACCTCGGTCGTTT
>CALDSL010000326.1 GCA_937920255.1 uncultured Anaerolineaceae bacterium
AAGAGTACCAGGCAGCCATCACCGAAGGTCTGCTGTCGATGGCCAAGGACCCGGGCGGCAATGCTGTGCTGCGCGGTCTGTACACCATCAATGACTTCCAGGCGATCGATGCCAACTTCTATGATGACTTCGCTGAGGTCCTCAAAGCGGCTGGCGTAGATCCCGCCGAACTAGTCAAGTAAATTGTGCGTTTGTGCCTGGCAGGCTAGTTGGCCTGCCAGGCCATTTTTTTGCCTGCATTTTCCCAAGCTTACCGGAGCAGACAACCGATATGTTGAAAGTCGAAAACCTGACGAAAATTTACCCCAACGGTACTCAGGCGCTGCACAATGTCAGTTTTGAGGTACAGGATGGCGAGTTCCTGGCGGTGATCGGGCTGAGCGGCTCGGGAAAGTCGACGCTGCTGCGCTGCATCAACCGCCTGATCGAGCCAACCTCTGGCAAAATCTATTGGGATGATGTGAATATCACCGCCGCCAAAGGTGACGATATCCGTAAAATACGCCGTCAGATCGGCATGATTTTCCAGCAATTCAACCTGGTCAAGCGCTCCAGCGTGATCACCAACGTATTATCTGGCCGGCTGGGGTACACCAATACCTTTACCAGCATGCTGCATATTTTTTCCAAAGAGGATCGTGACCGCGCCCTGGCCAGTCTGGAACAGGTTGGCCTGTCGGAAAAGGCGCACGTGCGCGCCGATTCGCTTTCCGGTGGCCAGCAGCAGCGCGTAGGGATTGCCCGCGCGCTGATGCAGGAACCCAAGATCATCCTGGCGGATGAACCGGTAGCCTCGCTTGACCCGGTGCTGGCGCATTCGATTTTGAAATATCTGGAATTGCTCAACAAAGAACGTGGCATGACCGTTCTGTGCAGCCTGCATTACCTGGACCTGGTTCACCGCTATGCCACCCGCGCCATCGCCCTGAAGGACGGCGAACTGGTATTTGAAGGACTGCCACACGAGATTGATGACGCGCAGTTCAAAGCCATCTACGGCCAGGAAGCTGAACGGGTATCACTGGTCTAATCCCATTTCACGAACCGCCGCGTTCCCGGGCGATACTTACCGAAACCAAGCTCGGCTGATACATTTTTTATGGCATCTTATACGACTTCCCAACGTACATCACGCTCAAAATACGCGCCGGCGCTGTCGCTGGTTATTCCGGGCGCCGGGCAGTTCATTCTCGGCTACCGCTGGCGGGCGTTAATTATCCTCGTCGCGGCTGCCATCAGCGGCTTTCTGGTGAACTGGTCGCTGACGGAGTTAGAGATTGCCCAGATCACGCTCGGCAGTTTTATCACCAGCTGGCTGTGGGTTCCCTTTCTCCTGTTCTGGATGTGGAACGTATACGACGCCTACCGGCTCAACCGGGGGGAATTCACGCAAATTCTACCGGGCATCCTGCTTGTGGCAATTATTCTTTATGTCATCGCCTGGACGGTAACGGATGTCAAGCTTGACCGCTTGGTGACGCGCATCGACGATGCCCGCCTGGTGGTGCGCGATCTGGTGAATCCCGATCTGGCTGTTCTGGTGGAAAACGGCGTGGAGCGCCCGTGCTCGTTCAATTGCCTGTTTACCTATGCCGGCGACCGCATCGCCGGGCGCAACCCTGACCAGGTGGTGAAAGCCAGCGAAAACGTGCTGGATATTTTCGGGCGCATGGTGACGGCGCGCGCTCCATCCTGGCGCGTGCGCCTGGGTTTGGCCGAAACGGGAGAGGAAGTGCGCAGCTTCCAGGCCGGGACGATGGTGGAGACCATTGCCATTGGCCTGATGGCGACCATCTTCTCCACCATCCTGGCACTGCCGGTGAGCTTCCTCGCTGCGCACAACATTATGTCGCGCGTTCCGGGCGGGACGGCCATCTACTACATCAGCCGGACGATCCTGAATATCGTACGCTCGGTGGATACGGTGGTGTGGGGTCTGATCGTGATCGTTTGGGTCGGGCTGGGAACGTTTGCCGGTGTAATCGCACTGACGATTCACTCGGTGGCGGCCCTGGGCAAGTTGTATTCAGAGGAGATCGAGCATATCGACCCCGGGCCGGTGGAAGCGCTGACCGCAACCGGCGCGAACCTGATCCAAACCATTCGTTTTGGCGTCGTGCCGCAAATCATCCCCTCCTTTCTGGCTTACACCCTCCTGCGTTGGGATATTAACATGCGCTCCGCCACGGTGGTCGGTTTTGTGGCCGGCGGCGGCATTGGCTTCTTCGTGGTCGAGACGATCCGCATGGGCGGTTACGAGCAGTATGCCACCGCGCTGTGGGCAGTGGCCGTGGTGATTATTCTGGTGGACACCATCAGCGCGCGCATGCGCGCGCGCATCCTGGCGGACCAGCCCGCGCCTGAGAACCTTACCGGACGGAGATTGACATTCAGCCGGCTGCGAAAGGCGTTTTACTGGATCGTTGGCGTGGTGCTGTTCCTCTACATGTGGAATGTTGCGGAGATCAACCTGCGCGACCTGTTCCAGCCTGCCCCGACCTTCATCCGCCTGGTCGGCGATTTTCTGGAAATTGATCTGTCCGCGAATGTGGTGCAGGCGGTGCTGCGGCAGATGCTGGTCACCATCTTCCAGGCCATGCTGGCCACCACTTTTGGCGCCATTCTGGCCATCCCATTCAGCTTCCTGGGCGCGCGCAATCTGACCGGTGGCAGCCGGGCGACCGTCTGGTTGTATTACGTCACCCGTTCGATCTTCAACGTGCTGCGATCCATCGAGGCGCTGCTCTACGTGGCGATCTTTATCTTCTGGGTTGGCATCGGCCCCTTTGCCGGAATGCTGGCGCTGACGGTGACGACGTTTGCCCTGCTGGGCAAGTTGTTCTCGGAATCAATCGAAAATATCGAAACCGGCCCGATTGAAGCCATCAACGCTACCGGCGCAAACACGTTGCAGAAAATCAGCTTCGGCATTCTGCCGCAGATTATCCCACCGTTTATTTCCTATCTGATCTACCAGTGGGATATCAACATCCGCATGGCAACCATCATCGGTTTCGCGGGCGGCGGCGGCATTGGATTGATGCTCTCCACATTCTTCGGCTCGCTTCAGTATCACAAAGCCGGGACGGTGGTGGCGTTTATTGTAGTCGTGGTAGCGCTCATGGATTTCACCAGCGCCAAGCTGCGCGAAAAGTTTGTGTAAGCTCAGACCTCGCGTTCCAGCAGGCGCGTGCCGCCCCAGCGTTCGATGATGCGTTCATCATACTGGTTGGCTGTGGCTGCCACCGCAAGCACGGAGCTTTGCAGTTCGGCCTGATCCAGCGATGATCCAAGAATCGTATGTTCAAAAAAGATCTCATTCTCGGAATCGATGCCGAACGCTCCAAAGCGCATGCGGTCATTTTCCTGCAACAGGAATAGCAGCAGATCCGGGGTGAGTTCCACATCGGTCACCAGGTAGGCGCGGGTGGTGACGGTCGCGTCGTTCTCGCCCCAGGCCGAAACCCCCACCTGGGCCAGAACGCTGCCTGCCAGCACGCCAAATACCGGAATATCCTCACGGGTCTTGCATAACGCGCCGAACAGTTCTTCCATCCACGGCGTGATCTTTTCGAAACACGCCTGTTGCGCTTGGGTTTGAAAATTCATGAAGACCTGCGCTTTCAAGCCGGTTGAATCAACAACCGCTCGCCGTCGATTTTCACCAGCAGTTCTCTGGCTTTGGATTGGCGTGCGGAAGGCAGATGCGGGATGATCGCCGGCGTCAGCACGCGGTCGACCCAATGTTCCCATTCGTGCTCGTTTAGCTGGTTGCTTTCCTGGTGTTTCGCCATCCAATCCAGCATGCTGCCATCCCAGAAGAGACGTACGCCGCGCTTTTGAAAACGGCGCGCCAATTCGACCAGGAAATGATCTGTCAACCACTTGATGGAAACGCCCTGGTCATTGGCTGTGCCGAAGGCGTAAAGATCCACCTGCTCGGCCAGGTTATCGCCAACACGCGCTGCCACCGCGTCGAAAACATCGTCGAAGGTCAGCTTTTCTTTCTCCGGCGTAAAGCCCAATCCGCGGTGCGACTGGAGCGAAAAACCCGAAGTCATCACAACAATCGCGTCGCTCAGGTAAATCTTCTTGCCGCGCCCGTCCAGAACCCAGCCGTCCAGCAGTGCCTGAGCGACCACCTCGCGAATGCGCGGGTGGCATAGGTCAACCTGGTCGAAGAACAGCACGCACCAGGGCGTCTGGATGAGCTGGTGCAGTGGAATGCGGTCGCTGTAACCGACGTAACCGGGAGGAGCGCCAAGCAGCAGCGAGATATCTTCCGGCTGGCCAAACCGGCTGAAGTCGATCGCGACAATCCGGTCGCGATCGTCGAACAGGGTTTCTGCGATTGCCTGTGACAGCGACTGGCCATTTTCGCTGGCGTCGCCGGCCATCAATACCACTGCATTCGGGCGGGCGGTGCGCATGTCCAGCCCGCGCATGGTCACCTGCAGCCGGCTTACCAGTTCTTGAATCTCCGCGTCGGTTAGCAGGCGGCGGCTCTTCAACGCCTGTTCCAGGTCGCCCAGGCGTTCTTTGGAGACCAGCGGCATCCCGACCATGCGTTCGGCCACGTGCTGGGCATCGCTCAACTCGACGCAGGTTTTGTCTTGCGCAACGGCGTGTGCGTACACCTGTTCCAGCAAATCCACGGCCTTGTCTGGGAAATAGCGGTTGCGCATAAATTGCTGCCCGAACTCGATCAGCCACTGGAGGATCTCATCGTCAACGCACAGGCCGTTATCTTTCATCAGCTCAGCGCGCAGGGCGCGTAGAACCTCAAAGGTCTGATCCGCGGTCAACTCATTGATGCGAATGGGTTGGAAACGGCGTTCGAGCGCCGAGTCGCTCTCGATGAAGCGGCGGTATTCGTCGTCGGTGGTGGCAGCGATGCAGGCGATATCGCCGCGTGAAAGCGCTGGCTTGAGCATGCTGCCGATATCGGTTGTGCCCAGCATCCCACCCGCGCCCATAATGGTATGGATCTCATCAATAAACAGCAGGATCCCATCCTGGCTGGCTTCCTGAACGATGGCCTTCATGCGCTTTTCCATTTCGCCGGCCACGTTAGCGCCCGCCACCAGGATCGAAGGCTGTAGTGAAATCACCCGGTTGCCTTCGAGCACATTGGGAACCTCGCCGGCAATAATACGCGCCGCCAGCCCCTCGATGATGGCCGTCTTACCTACTCCCGCCGGCCCGACCAGCACCGGGTTGCGCTTGGTGCGGCGGCACAGGGTTTCGATCACCAGGTCAATCTCTTCCTTCCGGCCGACGATGTTGGTGAATTTTCCATTGGCGGCTTCGGCCGTCATGTCGCGCCCAAATTGATCGAGGAAGGGTGTATGCAGCATCGAGTGCGCCAGCGTTTCCGTCAGGCTGGGCGTGTCAGCGGGCTGGCTGACAAAGGTGATGGCGTTGTGGGTTGGTTGAAAACCTGCATTGGTCAGAATTACCGTGGCCAGATCGCGTTCATTGGCCTGGGCGCGGCCGCGCTGCCGCGCGCGTTGGAATGCGTCTTCGACCGTGCGCTGCAGATCCATCGCATGGCCTGTTTCCGCTTTGTTGATCCGCTCCAGCGTGTGCAGGAGCAATTCTTGCGGCGAGAGATCCGGTACCAGCGACTGTGCCATGGGCGCGTGGCTCTCCAGCAATGCGGCCAGCCAGTGTAGCACCCCCAACTGGGTAGCGCTGGCTTCCTGCTGTTTTTGCAGCGCCGCCTTGGCCAGACGGCGCGCGCCGGCGGTTAGAATATCTCTCAATGCTTCATCGCTCATCGATGCCTCCAGTGATGCTCTGCTGTGCTCGCGGATAAGGGCTCAGACGATAATCGGAAAAGTGCGGTAAAATCGGGGATAGACTATTCATGAGGAAGACAACATGCCATTATATGAATATCTTTGTGAGGATTGCGGCCACCGTTTTGATCTGATGCGTTCGATGAAAGATTCGGATGCGGTTGCGGTTTGCAAAAATTGTCAGAGCGAGCATACCCGGCGGCTGCTTTCGGTTTTCTTTGCCTCCAGCCAGGGGCGGTCGGTGACACGCCAGTCCTCCGGCGGGTGCGGCGGCTGCAGCGGCGGCTCTTGTGGATCGTGCGGCGGCTCCTGCGGCCACTAATCTACTGCGAGCCCTGCCGGAGTATCTAGCGAATAAGATGGTTCTGCAGCGCGATTGCCACGGCTTCGGTGCGGCTGGAAACGCCCATTTTTGACAAAATACTGCTCACATGGAATTTGACGGTCGACCGGCTGACCACCAGCCGCTCGGCGATCTGATTATTGGTTAACCCCTCTACCATCAGTTTCAACACTTCCCGCTCGCGCTCGGTGAGATCTGAGCCCACCGAAGCATGCTGTTGCGCCACTGTAGCCGAGATCAGCACCCGCGCCGCTTCTGGAGCAAGCGTCGGTCGCCCGGCATACGCCGAACGGATGGCGCTGGCCAGCTCGTCCGCTGATACATTTTTGAGCAGGTAGCCAATCGCGCCGGCCTTCAACACCCCCTGCACCAGCTCGTCTTCGCGGAAGCTGGTGAGCGCGATCACCTGCAGGTGCGGGCACGTCTCGCGGATCAACTTGGTGGCGGTAGCCCCATCCATCTCCGGCATGACCAAATCCATCAGGACAACATCGGGTTTTAACGTAGGGCACAACTGCACTGCTTCTTTCCCACTGCCCACCTGCCCGACCAGTTCGAGATCGTCAAACGCCATGAGGAATGCCGCCAGACCACTACGGACTACCGCATGGTCGTCAACAATCATTACCCGGATGCGTGGAACGGGGTTCATGTACGCCAATCCTCCATTTACCTGTGTGTGGGTGGTGATGGTTACATCATTGTATCATATGCTCACAATTTCTGGCCCGGCTCCATTCTCCAAATCCGGCGGAAATTCGGTTTATAATGGACACGCCCACCCCATACCAATCGCCAGGAGAAAACAACATGCAAACCAGCTATTATCATGGAAAATCAGCGCTGATTACCGGCGGTTCGAGCGGAATTGGCCTCGCATTTGCAAAGCACCTGGCGAGCCTGGGAGCAAACGTCTGGATTCTGGCTCGAAGGATGGATGTACTCGCCTCCGCCAAACAGGAAATCGAAGCTGCCCGGTTGGATGCTTCGCAAAAGGTAGGGACAATTTGCGCGGATATTTGTGACCGTGAGCTGGTTACCGCCGTTTTAGAGGAGCATTTGGCGCACCACGGCACGCCGGATATCCTTTTCAACGGTGCGGGCATTACCCACCCGGCCCTGTTCGTGGATACTCCGATTGAAATATTCGATGACATTATCGGCACGAATTACCTGGGCACAATCAACGTCATCCGCGTTTTCTTGCCCGCCATGCTCGCGCGCGGTTCCGGGCATGTGGCCATCGTGGGTTCAGGCGCGGGTTTCCTGGGCATCATCGGTTATTCGGCCTATTGCAGCTCGAAATTTGCGCTGCGCGGGCTGGCGGACGTGCTGCGGGTGGAATGCAAGCCCAGCGGTGTGAAGGTTCACTATATCGCGCCCGCCGATACGCAGACCCCACAGTTGGACTACGAAAACCAGTTCAAGCCAGCCATCACGCGCGAGTTCGTGGGCAGCGGCTCTGTAGTACATACGCCCGAAGAAGTCGCGGTAACCGTGTCGCGCGAAATGGCGCGCGGCAGATATATGATCGTGCCAGCCGCTGAAGCGCGCCTGTACTACAACATCACCAACAGCTTTGGCGTCTTCTACCCAATTGTAGACCTAGTTCTCAACCGCGCCTGGAAGAAGGTCAACCGTTCCAAGGGTAACGGCCGTCATCAGGATTAGCGTGATCCATACCAGTTCGGAGACGATCAGGTGCACAAGCTGCATCCACACCGGGGCCAGCAGGATCACGTTGATCACGCCCAGCACAAGCTGCGCCAGGAAAATCGCGATCAGAAGGCCGCCCAGTTTTTGCAGCCGCGGATGGGCATAGCGGCGGCGTAACAGCCAAGCAGTGCCGGCGGCGATCAAGCCTGTAATCACCGCGATCATCGGGTGGAAGATGCGCAGACGCAGTAGAATATGCGCGTCGGCGGAGAAATCCTGCCGCAGGCCCTCCGCGAGAGAACTGGCGGGAAAAAGCGTGTCGCCCAGCGCGGTAATCGCGCCGCTGGCGCCTAGAACCATCATCGCCAGGATGCTGAGCAGCAGCAACCCCGGCAACCTGCCACGCGCGTGGAAACCTTCGGGCGGCCCCACAGTGGCCCACCATGCCGTCAGGCTGATGGCCGCCACCAGGATGAGCGTGTTAATCAGATGCGCCATCATCACATATGCGCGCGCAATCGAGTCATTTTCGGCCGTCAGGCCAAACAGAACCAGACCCGCGCCCAGCAGCGCTTCGAGAATGATAAACACCGAAGAGACCAGCGCGCCGGCGCGCACCGGGTGGCGCCGCGGATATGCCCGGAACGCCCACACCAGCATCACCGCCACCGAGATGAGCGCCAGCCCACTGGTGACGCGGTGGGTGAACTCGATGATCGTCTCGACCTGTTCCGGCCGGGGAATTACCTGGCCGTTGCATGACGGCCAGTGCGAGCCACAGCCTGCCCCGGAACCCGTGGCGCGTACGAAAGCGCCCCATCCGATGACAAACAGGTTTAGCACCAGCACGCCCCAGGCGTAACGGGCAAATCGGGAAATCCCAGCCACTGGATGAGCGATCGACGTACCGGATACCACGCTTTCATTTTCCATAAGTCTGTGTCCTGTGGTGATTATAGCCTATCTTACTGACCGGCGCACCCAAACCGCGACCGCAGCGAGCATCGATTAGAGGGTTACTTGTCAGACAATGTCACCTGATCGGAGACATCGAACGGCGGGATTATGTTATACTCCTCTTATTGCCAAATCCACATCCGATTCAATGTTGAGGAGTTTCCATGAAAAAGGATTTTCTTGCAATAACCGATTATTCTTCTCAAGAAATTCAACATATGCTTGACCTGGCCATCCAGCTCAAAAAAGAGCATTTCGCCAGCGGAAACGAACCCCTGTTCAAAGGCAAGACTCTGGCAATGATTTTCCAGAAGCCAAGCCTGCGCACCCGCGTCAGCTTCGATATGGCAATGCGCCAAATGGGTGGTGACGCACTGTACCTCTCACCCCAGGAGATCGGGTTGGGCCAGCGGGAATCGATTGCGGATGTAGCCCGGGTGCTGTCGGGCTACGTGGATGCGTTGATGGCGCGTGTGTTCGATCACCAGCATGTTGTGGAATTGGCAAAATGGGCCGAGGTACCGGTGATCAACGGCCTGAGCGACTACAACCATCCGTGCCAGGGTATGGCCGATGCGCTGACGATCATCGAGCGCTTTGGCAGCATGAAAGGCCTGAATGTGACCTATGTGGGCGACGGCAATAACGTCACCGTTTCCCTGATGCACGTCTGCGCGCTGCTGGGCGCCAACGTGACCGTGGCCACCCCCGAAGGCTACGATGTGACCCCCGAACCGATCCGCCTTGCCGAGAATATCGCCAAACAAACCGGCTCAAAATTGACCTTCCTGCGCGATCCGCACGAGGCTGTGCGCGGCGCGCACGTGATCTACACCGACACCTGGACCAGCATGGGCCAGGAAGCCGAAACCGAGAAACGCGCCAAGATCTTCCCGCCTTACCAGGTGAACGCGCAGCTCGTTTCGGAAGCCGATCCGGAAGTAATTGTCATGCACTGTCTACCGGCGCATCGCGGCCATGAACTGACCGACGACGTCGCCGATGGGCCGCATTCTGTGATCTTCCCCCAAGCTCATAACCGCCTGCACGCACAGAAAGCTGTCTTGTACCACCTTCTGGTTGAATAAACATAATGAAGACCCAAGACTTTATCGCGATAGAAGATCAGTACGGAGCCCATAACTACCACCCACTGGACGTTGTCGTCGAACGCGCGGAGGGAGTGTGGGTCTACGACGTTGACGGCAAACGCTATCTCGACTGCCTGTCCGCCTACTCCGCCCTGAACCAGGGCCATGTTCATCCCAAGATCCTGGAGGCCATGCTCGAGCAGGCCAAAAAGGTGACCCTGACCTCACGCGCCTTCCGCAACGACCAACTGCCCCTACTGTACAAAGAGCTGTCCGAGTTGACCGGCTACGAAATGTCGCTGCCGATGAATAGCGGAGCGGAGGCCGTTGAAACCGCTGTCAAACTGGCGCGCAAGTGGGCTTATCGCGTAAAGGGAGTTCCCCGTCACCAGGCGGAAATCATCGTAGCCAGCGGGAATTTCCACGGCCGCACCGTGACCATCGTCTCCTTCTCCACCGAGCCATCGTACCGCGAGGATTTTGGGCCCTTTACGCCGGGGTTCAAGGTCGTCCCGTACGGTGACGCACGCGCCGTCGAACAGGCCATCACGCCCAACACTGCCGCGGTGATGCTGGAGCCGATCCAGGGCGAAGGCGGTGTGCTAATCCCGCAAGAAGGCTATCTCAAACAGGTAAGCGAAATCTGCAAGGCCAACAACGTGCTGTTCATCGCCGATGAAATCCAGACCGGCCTCGGCCGCACCGGCAAGCTGTTCGCCAGCGACCATGAAGGGGTCCGCCCGGACATGGTGGTGATCGGCAAAGCGCTTTCCGGCGGTTTCTACCCGGTCTCGGCGGTGCTGGCGGATAAGCCCGTGATGGGCTTGTTCACGCCCGGCGAGCACGGTTCGACCTTTGGCGGAAACCCGCTGGCCGCGGCCGTCGCACGCGCAGCGCTGCGCGTAATCGTCGAGGAAAAGCTGGTGGAAAACGCTGCCAGCGTTGGCGAATATTTCCTGGAGCACCTGGCGGAAATCAACAGCCCGCACATCCAGGAAGTGCGTGGGCGCGGGTTGTTGATCGGCGTGGAATTGAAGCCATCCGCCGGCGGGGCGCGCCGCTTCTGCGAAAACTTGCAGAAAGAGGGCGTGCTGGCCAAAGAAACCCATGAGAATGTAATCCGCTTCGCGCCGCCCCTGATCATTGACCGCGAGACGGTTGACTGGGCGCTGCCCAAAATTCGCAGCACGCTGTTAATGCCCTGAACCATACCATCGCTGATGCCGGCCTGCGGCTTCGCATAATCGCAACATCGGAACCGCGAACCTACCAGGTAGGTTCGCGGTTCCTTGCTCTATTTCTCAATACTACAACAAGGAATAACCATGAACTGGAAAACGGCCTGTGCTGAGCGCATCTGCACCGCGGAAGAAGCTGTCCGCCGTGTCCAATCGGGGAATCGTGTCTTTCTCACCGGCAATTGCTCAGTGCCGGAAAAGTTGCTGAACGCGCTGGTGCAGTACTCCTCAGAACTGGAGAATGTCGAAATTTGCCAGCCGTTGACCGTGTGCTGCGATGATTACGTGCAGCCCGCCCTCGAAGGACACTTGCGGGTCAACACGCTCTTTATCAGCCATAACGTGCGCAAGGCCGTCCACGAAGGGCGGGCGGATTTTACGCCCGTGCTGCTCTCCGAACTGCCGTTGCTGTTCAAACGCGGTATCCTGCCGCTGGATGTGGCATTTGTGCATCTTTCGCCGCCCGACGCGGACGGCTACTGCACCTATGGGGTCGAAGCCGGCCTCACCATCACCGCCGCCGAGTCGGCGAAGCTGATCATCGCCGAGATCAACGAGCAGATGCCGCGCCTGCTGGGTGACACGCGTATCCACATTGATGACGTGGATGTCATCGTGCCGACCAATTACCCGAATGCCGAGCTGTGCTTCTCGGACGATGGCGCCGACGGGCTGGTGCAGCGAATCGCCGGTTATATTGCCGAGCGCATCCCCGATGGGGCGACCCTTCAAACCGGCATTGGGGCGATCCCGGACGCCGTGCTCAAGTTTTTGGAGCACAAGAAAGACTTGGGCGTGCATTCTGAACTGTTTTCTGACGGCGTGATCGACCTGGTGGAACGCGGCGTGATCACCGGCGCGGCCAAATCCATCCACACCGGAAAGATCACCGCCGGGTTTATCATCGGGACGCGCCGGCTGTACCAGTGGGTGAACAACAACCCGATGATCGAACTGCACCGGACCGAGTACGTCAACAGTCCCTTCACCATCGCCCAGAACAAGAAGATGGTGGCGATCAACTCGGCCATCGAGATTGACCTGACCGGACAGGTTTGCGCCGACAGTATCGGCACGCGCTTTTACAGTGGCGTGGGTGGGCAAGTGGATTTCATCTACGGCGCCAGCCTATCGGAGGGCGGCCTGCCGGTCATTGCGCTGCCCAGCACCACCAACCTGCGCGACGGCACGCTGGTCAGCCGCATTACCCCCATGCTCAAACCGGGGGCGGGCGTCACCACCTCGCGCAACCATGTGCATTATGTTGCCACCGAGTACGGCATGGTCGACCTGTACGGGCGCAGCATCCGCGAGCGGGGGCAATTGTTGATCTCGATTGCGCACCCGGATTTCCGCGACGAACTCAAGAAACAAGCCGCCGCGTTCCATTACATCTAACTATCCGCTGACTGCCTGGAACCACGCGCCGCCGCTCCTGCAAATCCGGAGCGGCGGTTTCGCATCGTCAAATCTTTCCTGAATCCTGATCACGCTCTTGAGGATATGACTATAATAGATGGATAAGGTTATAGGCATGCGCAAGATTGTCTGGACAGGGAGGTAGGGTAGGATGCAACGAAAAGCCAAGATCGTAGCCACGCTGGGTCCGAGCAGCCGGGATGACGAAACCGTACGCAAGCTGATCAAGGCCGGCCTGGATGTCGCCCGTTTGAATTTTTCGCACGGCACGCAAGCCGAGCATCAAGAACTGATCGAGCGTATTCGCCGGTTATCGCAGGAGACCGGCCGCCCCATCACGATTCTGCAGGACCTTCAAGGCCCCAAACTTCGCGTGGGGGTGCTGCCGCAGGGCGGCGTGCGCCTTACCGCCGGCCAGCGCGTTGTGTTGACATCCATTGAGGAAGGCGAGGAACCGGTCTTCGAAGGCCAGGATCCGCTCATCCTGCCGCTCGAAGTGCCGGATTTGGTGAATTCGCTTGCTCCGCGCAACCGCATCTTAATGGATGATGGTCACCTGGAACTGGAAGTGACCGCCGTCTACCCCGATGCGGTGGAGGCGAAGGTGGTGCTGGGCGGTGTGCTTAAGTCGCATAAGGGCGTGAATATGCCCGGCGCGAATATTCAGATTCCAGGCTTTACCGAGAAAGACCGCGAAGACCTGATCTTTGGGATGCAGCAGGGCGTGGACCTGGTGGCGATCTCCTTTGTGCACACCGCGAATGATATTGACATCGTGCGCGCCTCCATGCGCGAGATCGCGCCGGAGAAGAAGCCGATCCCGATCATCGCCAAATTGGAACGGCCGGAAGCGATCGACAATCTGGATGAAATCCTTGACGCGGCCGACGGCGTGATGGTGGCGCGCGGTGACCTGGGCGTAGAAACATCGCCGTCGGTGGTGCCCATCATCCAGAAGAAGATCATCCAGGCGGCCAACATGAAGACCAAAACGGTCATCACCGCCACGCAGATGCTCGATTCGATGATCCATAACCCGCGCCCCACCCGCGCCGAAGCCTCGGATGTGGCCAACGCGATTTTCGACGGCACGGACGCGGTGATGCTCTCGGGCGAGACAGCCAGCGGCGACTACCCGCTGGAAAGCATTGTCACCATGGGCAATATTGTCCTGGAAGCCGAGACCCACTTCGACGAATGGGGCCACTACGAAACCACCTCAGATCTTACCAACAACGACGCGCTCTCGATCACGCGCGCGGCCAGCGAGCTGGCGCACGACCGCAACGTATGCTACGTGGCCGTCTTTACCCAATCCGGCCTGACCGCCCAGGTGATGTCGAAGGCCAGGCCGATGGTGCCGATCATGGCGTTTACGCCGGAGCAGCGGACCTACCAGTTGCTCAACCTGTACTGGGGCGTGACGCCGTTCCTGGTTCCGTATGCCTACACGGTCGAGGATATGATTGAGATCGTCGAGACCGCCATGCGTTCGGCAGCCTCCATCAGCCCGGGGCAACAAGTGATCATCATCAACGGCTTCCCGGTTGGGCAGTGGTTGCCCGCCAATATGATCCTGCTGCACACCATCGGCGAAGAGCCGTACGGGCAACGAAAACAGTAGACAAATATGACTGCATATACCAACCTGATTTCCACCGCGGAACTGGCGGCGAACCTGGAAAACCCAAATTGGGTGATCGTCGACTGCCGCTTCGACCTGGCCAAACCGGATTGGGGCGCGCAGGTGTACCAGCAGGCGCACATCCCCGGCGCGGTCTACGCGCACCTCGACCGCGACCTTTCCGGGCCAAAAACCGGGCAGACCGGGCGGCATCCGCTGCCCGAGCAGGAAGCGCTTTTTGCCGCCCTGTCGCGCATGGGCATCGGCCCAGGCGTTCAGGTGGTGGCGTATGACTCGAACGGTGGCGCTTACGCAGTGCGCTTGTGGTGGATGCTGAAGCTGTACGGTCACAGCACGGCCGCCGTGCTGGATGGCGGTTTTCCCAAATGGCAGGCCGAAGGCCGTCCCACCCGCGCCGGGGTCGAAACCAACCCACCCGCAGCCTTTACCGGCACGCTAAACGCCGAAATGATCGCTGACGAGCAAGACGCAGCGCGCGCAGCCGAAGACCCGCGCGGGCGGCTGGTGGACGCGCGCGCGCCCGAACGCTACCGTGGAGAGACCGAACCGATTGATCCAGTGGCCGGGCATATTCCCGGCGCTATCAACCGTTTTCACGGCCAGAACCTGGATGCGAACGGGGCGATGAAGCCGCCCGAACAGTTACGCGCCGAGTTCGAGCAGTTGTTGGGCGACGCAGACCCGCAGAAGACCGTGTTCTACTGCGGCTCCGGCGTGACATCCATCCACCACCTGCTGGCGATGGAAAGCGCCGGCCTGCCGGGCGGGAAGATTTATGTCGGCTCGTGGAGCCACTGGATCCGCGACCCCAAACGGCCGGTGGCAAAGGATTGATTTGCGGAGAGCGATATGACCCTGACCAAATTGGATCACGTACTGCTTGCCATGCCGCCGGGGCCGGAGGCGGAAGCTGCGGCTCGCGAATTTTATTCCGGTTTACTGGAATTGGGCGAGGTCGCACAGCCGCCCATACTGGCTGCCCGTGGAGGCGCATGGTTCCAGGGAATGGATTTTCAGGTACATCTGGGCATCGAGCAGGAATTCCGGCCGGCATGGAAGGCGCACCCGGCGTTTCGCACCAATGATCTGGATGGATTGGCGCGGCTGTTGGAAGCGGCTGGCGTGGTAATAACCTGGGATGTCGCCATCCCAGGCGTGCGCCGCTTTTTTTCCGCCGACCCATTCGGCAACCGCCTGGAGTTTATAGCCGAGTAGTTGCATTGGGAAGATCCCTACGGATCTCGTTTGATGATCCTATAAAAACAGCCCACCGGATTTTCGGCGGGCTGTTTTTGATAGGTTATGGTGCGTTTAGAACATCATCGAATTGACCAGATCCATCGACTCGCGCGGCGGGCGGAGCTGGGTCTCGGTCAGGCGGTTGAGTGCAGTTTCCGGCAGATTGCTGACGTCGACCATGGAAGGCGCGTCGGGCTCCACGTAGATCAGGCCGGTGATCAACCAGTTGTTGCGCTGCGACTCTTCGAGGATGCGGAACGCCTGCGTGCGGTCGGTCGGATCATAGTCGCGTTCGAGTTTCTTCAGGACGACCATCGAACCGTCGTGCATTTCCACTTCGCGCACGGTGCCTTCTTCAAAATCTTCGATCGTGATCTCGTCCCGCGGAGGAACAAAGGAGATTTCATGCAGCGGGGCTTCGTGGTCTTTCCCGAAGGTATAGGAGTGGATCGAGTCTTCCAGGTTGTGGAAGGTGACGCACGGGCTGATGATATCCAGTACGGCGATACCGTTGTGGCTGAACGCGGCCTTGAGCAGCTCTTTCACCTGCTTGGGGTCGCCGGCAAACGAGCGCGCCACAAAGGTGGCGTTGGACACCAGCGCTTCCATGCAGATATCGACTGGCAGGAACGGATTGATTCCCTGCTTCTTCAGTTCCAACCCTTTTTCAGCCGTGGCAGAGAACTGGCCCTTTGTCAGCCCGTACACGCCGTTATTCTCGATGATGTACACCATCGGCATGTTGCGCCGGATGAGATGCTTGAACTGCCCCAGGCCGATGCTGGCGCTGTCACCGTCGCCGCTGACGCCGATACCCTTCATGGTGGTGTCGCCGAACATGGCGCCCAACGCCAGCGAGGGCATACGCCCGTGCAAGCCGTTGAAGCCAAACGAGCGGTTTAGGAAGTAGGTGGGGCTTTTGCTCGAGCAGCCGATGCCGCTGAATTTGATCACATCTTCGGGCACCAGGTTGAGCTCAAAGCACGCAGCCACGATCTGGCTGGCGATGGAGTTATGGCCGCAGCCCTGGCACAGTGTGCTGGGGAGGCCACGGTAATCATTGCGGCTCAAACCGGCAAGATTCAAGTTCTTGGGGGATGCCACAGATTGTTCGGTCATGGTTACTTCACCTCCTGGCAATTGATCTGCGACTTAATCCAGCGCGCAGTCAGGGGCAGGCCGTCCATGCGGGCGGCGTACATCAAGCGCGGCGCCTGCTGCGGATTGTACAGGGTGAGCAGTTTTTTCAACTGGCCGTCGCGGTTCATTTCAATCACGAAATTGCAGTCATGGCGGGCGATAAACTCGTTGACCTCTTCGGTGAACGGGATGGCGCGGATGCGCAGGTAATCGGTTGGCGTACCTTCCGCAGCCAACTGGTCGCGCGCCTCTTCGATGGCCGGGTCAGTCGAGCCAATCGAGATAATGCCGATCTTCGCGCCTTCCATATTGTTGATGATCGGGCGGGGCACGTACTTGCGGGCAGTCTTGTACTTCTTATCGAGGCGGGTAAAGACGCGCTCCCACACGGCCGGCTCTTCGCTGTAGCGGCCGTACTCGTCGTGGCCGGTTCCGCGGGCAAAGTATGCCGAGCGCGGGTGGCGGTTGCCGGGAAGCGTGCGGTACGGAATGCCGTCGCCATCGATGTCCAGGTAGCGACCATAGTCGCCCTGGCGCTCGTCCAGCATCTTCTGCAGGTCTTCCTCCCACAGGATCTTGCCGCGATCCATGGGCACGTCGGGGTATTCAAAACGCTTGGTCATCCACTGGTTCATGCCCAGGTCCAGATCGCTCATTACGATAATCGGGGTTTGCAGCCGTTCAGCCAGGTCAAAGGCCCGCCAGCCAAATTCAAAGCACTCTTCCACCGAACCGGGGAACAGCATCGGCACATTGGTGTCGCCGTGGCTGATAAAGTGCCCAAACAGCAGGTCACCCTGCGCAGTGCGGGTGGGCAGACCGGTGCTCGGGCCCACGCGCTGCACGTCCCATACCACCACGGGTACCTCGGCGTAATAGGCCAGGCCGAGGT
Source organism: uncultured Anaerolineaceae bacterium (assembly GCA_937920255.1). Taxonomy (GTDB): domain Bacteria; phylum Chloroflexota; class Anaerolineae; order Anaerolineales; family Anaerolineaceae; genus CALDSL01. The sequence continues at coordinate 17,422 of CALDSL010000326.1, forward strand.
ATTCGGCCATCAGGCTCAATCCCGGGCCGGAGGTGGAGGTCATTGAGCGCAGGCCGGCAAAACCAGCGCCAACGGCCATGCCAATCGCGGCCAGTTCATCCTCGGCCTGGACGACGATAAAGGTGTTCTTGCCCGTCTCCGGATCTTTCCGCAGTTGCGGCAGGTATTCGTTCAGCGCCTCGGCCAACGAGGAAGCCGGGGTAATGGGATACCAGCCGGTGAACTGCACGCCGCCGTAAATCGAACCCAGCGCGCCGGCCGTGTTGCCATCCGCCATGATGTAGCCGTCGGTGGCGTTCATCGGTTCCACCCGGTAGGCATCCTGCTTGACCAGGTTCTCTTTGGCCCAGTCGGCCGCGGCGGTGATGATGTTGTAGTTCGAATCGATGGCCTTTTTCTTCCCCTTGAAGTGGAAGTCCAGGGCCATGTAGATTTTTTCCAGCTCGATACCGATCATCTGCGCCAGCACGCCCACGTAGACCATGTTGGCAATGTAATCGCGCAGGTTGTTGGGCGTGTCCGATTCCTTCACCAACTTTTTGACCGGCATCGGATAGGTGAAGATATCATTACGGGTGATCTCGTTGCGAAAATCATCCGGGTACAGCAGCACGCCGCCGGGTTTCAGGCTCTCCACCTCGCGGGTGAAGGTAGCCGGGTTCATCGCGATGACAATGTCATCTTCCTCAACCCGGCCGATATAGCCGTCTTTGCTAACCCGGATGGTGTACCAGGTGGGCAAACCCTGGATATTCGAAGGGAAGATGTTCTTCCCCGATACCGGGATGCCCATGCGGAATAATGCGCGCAGCACGGTTGTATTGGCCGTGGCGCTGCCAGACCCATTAATCGTACTGAATGTGATGCAAAAATCATTTACGATCGGGGTCCTGGCAGATGGGGATTGTGCATCAGCAGTAGGTTGAACTAGAGCCATTGGGTTACACTCCTCAACAAACACGTCATCAGGGTTGGCATGGGATTTTACTCGAACTTCTGCCGGGATAAAATGGGGCGCGAACGCTGGTAGAGCATGTCGGCGTGTTCGTGAAGCGCCTGGTAGCCGGCGTTATAATCACCGGCCACAATCGCCTCCACCATGCGTTCGTGATACTGCCATACTTTCTCGAGGTAGGCGAAGTCGGTGTATACCGCCAGGCCTACCGCTTCGTACATTTCCCAATACGATTCCAGAATGCCCGAGACGAACGGGTTTCCCAGGCGCTGGTATACCAGCAAGTGCAGCTCACGATGCTCGGCATGCGGGATCTGCACCGGATGGCCGCGCAGCTTGGACTGCGCCTGCGCAATCAGTTCGCGCAAGCGCTGGTGATCTTCCGAGGTCAGCAACGTAACCGCTTCGTACCAGTAAGCGGCCTCGATGTGGTTGCGCAGATCCGAGAAGCTCTTGAACAATTCGGGCGTGACCGCCAGGGCATAGGAAAGGCTCTGCGTCACCGCGGGGCGGAAGGTATACCCCAAGCGGCGGATGCCTGTTTTCGGGCGTACTTCTACCAGCCCCAACGCCCGGGCCACTTCCAGTTGCTCGCGCAAGCTGGCAATGCTGATTCCCAATTCTTTGCTAAGATCCGCCAGCGCCGGAAGCCGGTTATTCCCTTCGGGACACTCCATAGAGGACAGATATTTCAAAAATTCGGATAGATTTTCGGGTGAAATCTTTTCTTTGAGCATCGATCGACCCAACCACCAAGGTTATTCATCAGATTATTCAGATAATAAAAGTATATCACGCCGCAATTTCAGCGTCAAGCGATTTAATCCTCTGATGCATGTGATGTTTGGCTTAATGGGTTATTGTATCAAGTAGACCGGGCAAAACATCCAGCGCATGACTCAGGCGCGTGCCAAACCAGGTGATCAACGTGCCGTCAATCAATATGAGATTACCATTGCGCGCAGCCGGCGTTCCGGCGAAAACGCGCGCCAGCGCCCGCAGGTGTTCTTCCGCGTATGCAAACGGCTCGCTTGGCAGCAGGATCATCTCGGGTTCGGCGGCCAATATTTCCTCCAGGCTGACGCGCGGATAGCGTGTATCGCGCTCGCCCGCAGGTTCCGCCGGCGCCTTTCCCAGGTCAGCCAGCAGCGGATGGCGCCGCTGGCGGCTGGCAAAAACATTCTCCAGGCCAAATAACTGCAGAACGTCCGAACAATACGTCCCGCCATTGAAGGTCATCCACCACCCGGGCACTTCCCCGCCCCCATCCTGCCACACCGGGCAAAAATACGCCCGCCGGCGAGCATCAGACGCGGAAGCACGCTGCCACTCGACGCCACGCGCCAGCCAGCGCACCTTTTCGCCCGCGGCTTCGCTGCGAAAAACCACGGACATGTGTAGCAACAGATCGATGCTCTCGTCAACCGTGTGTGGGAAGGTCAGCCACACCGGTATGCCCTCTGCGCGCAGCGCCTGCACGGCGGCCGGAGTGTTTTCTTCCTGGTTTGCGAGAATCAGATCCGGCTGGATCTGGAGGATCGCCGCGATATCCGGGTTTTTGGTACCGCCGACCTTTGGCAGCGGCGCCACTCTATCGCGTGGATGGATGCAGTAATCGGTGACGGCGACCAGGCGGTCGCCCAGGCCCAAACCAAACATGCTCTCGGTCAGAGAGGGAACGAGAGAAACGACTCGTCGCGGCGGCGTGGAGAATTCAGGCGCTGTCATGGGCGGCAGCATTCCCCCGGCCGTTTCCAGCCGGGAGAACCGCTCTTATCCGCCTTGCAGCAGATCGAACGCCGCGGAAGCCATCAGCCCGGCGGCCTTGGGTAGCGCGCGTTCGTCAATGTCGAACATGGGATGGTGGTGAGCGTAGCCACGCCCGCTTTGCGGATCGGCGCAGCCGATGAAGAAGTAGCAGCCGGGCACCTTTTGCAGCACCAGCGACATATCTTCAGAGCCCATCGTCTGATAACCGGTCTGGATCTCAGCCTCGGGCAGAATGCGCCGGGCGGTCTCGAGCACGCGCGCGCTGACTTCAGGGTCATTGACCACCGCGGGTAAAGTGGGGTTATAGTCCAGTTGGCAACTGCATCCCATGGCCTGCGCCACGCCCTGTGAGATTTCCTCCAACCGCCGGCAGATGGTTTCGCGGACGTTTTCTTCAAAGAAGCGGAACGTGCCGCCCAGAGTCGCGACTTGGGGAATGATATTATGCGCATCCCCAGCGTGGAACTGGGTCACGCTGAGAACGCCCTGCTGCAGCGGCGAGAGGTTGCGTGAGATGATACTTTGCAGCGCGGTGACGATCTGCGCACCAGCCAGAACCGGGTCGAGCGTTTGCTGGGGCTGCGCGCCGTGACCACCTTTCCCGGTGATCGTCAGCCGGAACGAACCTGCTCCGGCCATCACCGGGCCAGGAGAAACGCCGATCCAGCCCACGGGACGATCGTTCCACACGTGCAGCGAAAGCGCCTTCACCGGCGCCGGATTCTCGAGCAAGCCTTCAGCAATCATTCCCGAAGCCCCACCCAGGCCTTCCTCAGCCGGTTGGAACATAAATTTCACCGAACCAGCCAGCTCGGCGCGGTGTTTATGCAACAGGCGCGCCACGGTCAGCCCGGTGGCAACGTGCGCGTCGTGCCCGCATGCGTGCATCACGCCCGGGGTCTGCGAGGCATATTCCGCCCCGGTGTCTTCCAAAATCGGTAGCGCGTCCATGTCGAACCGCACCAGGATCACCGGTCCCGGGCGCTCGCCCTCAAGCAGGCCGATGACCCCCGTCTTGGCGACGCCTGTGGTCACTTCCATTCCAAGCTGGCTGAGTTCGCGCGCCACAATACTGGCCGTGCGCACTTCCTGAAAGCCCAGTTCCGGGTGAATGTGCAGATCCCGCCGCAATGATTGGCTATACGCAAAGCTCTCTTCTGCTTCCTGAAGAAAATCTGGCATGGCTTCCCTCGCTCGTATCGAAACTTTTATCGATGGAAAGGTAATCGGGCAACAAGAATCGCGGTGCTTGCGCCCCAGAACAATACTGATTGTATCAGACCAGACGTTTTCTTAGCGGAAAAGCAGCCGCCGGAAGCGCTCTTCAAAGCGCGGCGCGGCCGGGTCGCTCTCGGGCACGCGGCGAGTCAACATGCGCTCGCGGAACGCCACCAGGTCCGCGCCGATCTGGCTGCGGTGCTGGTACAGGGCTTGCATTTTGTCTTCCCAGGTGGCGGTCACGTCCAGCGTCACGTTCGGCTGGGAAGTCAGCGAAAGCCAGACCTCATGCACGGTGTGCGGCTGCAAGCCCTCCACCTCCAACAATTCTGGAAAGAAATAGGGGTTGCCGGCGGCAGGAAACGCCGCATCCAGCACCACCTGCCCCGCCGCGCGGTGATCCGGGTGGTTGATCGAGATGTCTCGTACGTAGTAATTGGTGGGGTCGCACGAAACGAGAATCTCCGGCCGGAACTGGCGTATGACGCGCACCACATCCTTGCGCACCATCAGGTCGGGCACCAGGTAGCCGTCATCATAGCGCAAGAACTGCACCGACTGCACCCCCAGGCACTGCGCCGCCGCAAGCTGTTCGCTTTCTCGCAGCGCGGCCAGCTCGGCGGGAGAGATACTCAGATCGCTACCGCCTTTGTTGCCGTTGGTGATCAGGCAGTAGCCGATGGTGTGGCCCTGTTTGCTCCAGCGCGCAATACTCGCCCCACAAAAGAACTCCGGGTCGTCGGGGTGGGCAAGAATGACAAGAATGCGTTGCGGTGATGCCCAATTTTCGGAGGATTCCATGCTTAGCTCGGTTTTTGTTCTCCGGGATCGCGCCGCTGCCTGCGGTCGCGGCGGTCGCGCCGGGGTGGCCGCGGTTGGTCGCCTTGCGTGGGGGGCGGCTGTGGCTGGCCGCCCTGCCGGGGCGGCTGTTTCTGCTGCCCCTGCTGCGGGCCGTGTTCTTTGCGCTGGCCGCCACGCTCGCCACGATTGCCGCGGTCGCCGCGCTTATCGCGCTCAAACCGGCGTCCCTGCTGGTCGGCGGGTTTTGGTGGGGCATCCTGCCCGGGCGACTGTGTCGCGGGCGATTGAGCGGAGGGCGCATCTTCACGGCGCTCGCCGTCCTTCTTGCCGCAGGTGCAACCCTGGCCGTTTTCTTCGCCACAGCCGGCGGCGGCTTTCTTCTGGAACGCTTCGTACTCATCGGCCGGTTTGATCTCCTCGCGCGGAAATTCGCGGTAGCCCACTTCCGGCAGATCCACCAGTACGGCTTCGCGCAGCGGAAATACGTCGACGACCTTACCTTCGCCCTGGGGGGTTATCACTCGCTTATTGCGCTTGGGTAGCGTGGCGCGCGCGGCAACATATTGCTCGTACTCATAGATCAGGCAGCAGCGCAGGCGCCCGCACATCCCGGTGATCTCGGTCGGAGTCAGGGAGATCCCCTGCTCTTTGGCCATGCGGATGGAGATGGAGCTGAAATCGGTCAGGAACTTGGAACAGCAGCGCGTTTCCAGCCCGCAGGCGCCCATGCCGCCCAGAATTTTGGCCACATCGCGCGGGCCAATCTGGCGCATTTCCACCTGCGATGGAGCGTACATTTTCTGCATTTCCGAGCGCAGCGACTTCAGGTCGACCTTGTCTTCATTTTCGGTGCTGAACATGATCGCCAGACGCGCGCCGTCAAAGCTGTACTCGGCGGCGACGATCTTGACCCCATCCAGGCGCAGCTCTTTGGCGCGCGCCCGGCAGGTGGCGACGACTTCAAATTCACGGTTTTGCCAGC
>CALDSL010000327.1 GCA_937920255.1 uncultured Anaerolineaceae bacterium
TTGTTGAACGACATGGTCATGATCCAGTCCATCAGGATGGTGTCGCCGTTCTGCGCGATGGACAGGATTTCCATTTGCAGGCTCTGGCAGCGGCTGGCCATGCGCTCGCACAGCCCGCGAAACTCCGCGATGCCTTCGATGCGCTGGATGGTGTCCTGAAAGACAATATCGGGATGGTAATACGGGTACAGGTGCGACCAGTCCGGTTTCCCGGTGGCGTTATAGGTCTTTGACCACAACACCTGCACGGTTTCGATCGTCAGCGGCGCAAGCCAGTCCGCGCCCCCGCTTTCAATGGAAAGAAGGTCAATGGTTTCTTCTTGTGTATCCATGAGGAAAAGCCTTTCCGGTAAATGTACCCGTTTCTGTTCATTATCTTACAGGCAATCCCTGCCGCTTTCAAGCGGGAAAGATGATTGCACTACCTCCATAGACGTGCAACATAATCGATAAAGGTAGAGACGCAAAATCTTGCGTCTCATACGTATCAAGCTAACGCTCTTATCCCTCTCCCCGCACGGCGAACAAGGTGATTTTTTGGCCAAATTCCAGCGGGGAGAGGTTAGGTGAGGGGTAAAATTCGCGCCAAAAAGCCCCTCACCGCACCTCTCCCCGCTGGTTGGGTCACTTTAACGTCTTCGTCCTCTAGCGGGGAGAGGCAAAAATGTCTTAGCTTGATACGTATGAGACGCAAAATCTTGCGTCTCTACGATAGCCGCGTATGGCTCAATGTCTTTCAATGTCCTTGTAGCGTGCGCCACCCGCAGGGTGCTCTGCGAGCAGGCGCACGCTACAAGGACTGTCCTCCCCCCACAGGGCTGTGCCCAAAAGCGTTTTTTCTTTTGGACACAGCCCTGTGGGGGGAGTTAGAGGGGGGTGGCTCTTCCCCTGCAACACGCCCATCTACACAAATCATTGACACAATGCCAAATAAAAAGGGCAGGGGGTTGACCCTGCCCTTGCATCTCTTACGGAACAAACTGGAAACTGTCCAGCGCTTGCTCGAACATCTGCAACTGTTCGGGCGTCTGGTAATACATCCCGATCATATAGATATCCGCCTCGGTGACGATGAACACCACCCGGTCTTTGGTCCCGGCCGGGAACTCCCACGGCTTGGAATTTTCCACTACCAGCGCCGTCCACCCGGCGACCATGCGATCCGGCAGGCGCGTGTAGGTGAAGAACTCGGGCGCCATGACGCGCGGCTCTTTGAGCAGCGACTCACCCACTTCCAGCGCCATGAACTCGCGCACCCGCGCCGGCGGGAAGAAGTTGTAGATCTCAAAGTTCTCGTTGGTCGCATCCTGCGGGATGACCGAGATGTACATGCGCAGCGGCGGCCCCATCCCTTCCGGCACGGCCTGGATCTCGCAGAAGATGCGGCTGGCGGCCTGTTCCTGGCATATTTCCCATACCGGCGGGTAGGCCACGGAGTAGCCATTGGCCGCGTCGGTTAATTCGTTCCAGCCTTCCGGCGCCTGCGCCCCAGTGGGCGGCACACCCGCGTCCGCTGTGGGCGCGGCGGTCGGCACAGCCGCAGTCGGCGCTACAGCGGTTGGCTCGGCCGGCAGAACCGTCGCGGCCGGCGCTTGCGTTTCGACCGGCGCGACGGTTGCGGCTGCCGGCAGGCATGCCGCCAGCATCAGGGCGACCAGCGCCAGCATGAACAATACTCTTCCAAATTCGTGCGTTCTCATTCTTCTGTACCCCACTCTACCTCTAACCCCGGTCGAGCCTTTTCCCCTCACGCGACCGTCCGATAAGATATGATCAAGTCGATCGAATTACTAATGATTAGACGCCGCGCAGCGGGAAAAGTTCCAGACCAGATCACTTCTCTTCGTCCGCGATCCCCAACTTCTTCTTCAACACCTTCTGTATCCCTTCCACCAAAATGGGCTGGATGATGGGGTAGAAAACCAGCGTGCCGGCGATGCTGGCCAGCCCGACCACCCACTGGCTGGCCGACGACGCGCCCATGATGGGCGAAAGCAGCGGCCGCAGGAATTGGAATGGCGGCGCGATGTAACTGAAGCGCACGTCCGTCGATCCCGGGCTCCAGGTGATGGTCTCGGTGTCTACGTAGGGGAAATGCTGTTCGTCATAGGCATACACCGCCGCGTAAAATGCGTTTAGCGGGATATTGTTCAGCTCGATAAAGGTGTTCTCGCTGCACGCCAGCGCATTGCTGACCGCGGCTTCGCGCAGCAGGAACCCGCGGCTGGCCACCGCCGCGGAACGCTCAGGCAGGTCGTACCCCGGCTGGTTATGCACCAGCGCGGCCTGCCATTCGGCCGGGGGCGTAAACTCCACGCCCTCCACCAGCGTCACCGCCTCGTGGATCTGGAAGCCCTGCAGCTTCGACGTCTCCGGGTCGATGACGATGTAGTGCTCGGCTACCGGGCACAGGATGATGGGCGATGCGGATTGCCTCGACCGGCTCATAAGGAACACCCCAAACAGGACCACCAGCCCTAAGAGAATCACCGGGATCATCAGCACGATCAGCAGAACCCGGCGGCGGCTGCGGGCGATTGCGCGTATCATCAGGGCGATCAGAACCGCGGCCAACGCCCCGCCCAGCACCGCCGCGCCGGCGCGGTAGTTGATCGACGCCACCAGAAGCGCCGCCGCGATGAACACGATCAGGATGATCGCCCCGATGGTATCGCGCGCGCGGCGCGTGTTTGGGTTGTGCGCCATGGTTCCGCTCCTTCTCTGCTCGCCGAGCAGTTCGCGAAACGTCATACGATCTATGAATATAGCGGAGGATGATTTTATTCTAGCACGAAGTAAGCGCGCGGCGCTATGGCAAATTTGTTACCGCGTCATAGGGCAAGCGTGGGCGAGCGGAGGGGCGCTGTCAACGGATTTGGGGAGCGGGTTGAGCGGATTGCTGGTCGGGCGCATGAGGAGCGCGACGGTTATGACAGACCACAGCAGGGGAAAAACGGTCAATCCCCTTGCGCCATCCGTGAAATCCGTTCTCAAAAATCCGTTGACAGTGCCATCCTCAAATAAATGCGATATTTGTTCATGGCTTTCGTGGGGTGCTGTTGGCGGCCATAACATGCGCACCAAGCTAAGCG
>CALDSL010000328.1 GCA_937920255.1 uncultured Anaerolineaceae bacterium
GGCGCAGGCGTAGGCCGCGGCGGCGGCCGCGTCGTTGGTGATGTTGCAGCGCCCGCTGCCGGTGACCAAAACCTTGCGCCCCAGCGCGGCGTTGCGCTCGAAGAGGGTCACCGCGGCGCCATTCCAGGCGGCCTGAAGAGCCGCCATCATCCCCGAAGCGCCCGCGCCAATCACTGCAACCGTCATGCGATTGATTATACCGGAAGATGAGGGTGGTCAGGTTGGCCGCGCCAGGGTCGTACACATACGTTGACTTTGTTTATCAATATGCTAATATTTTTACCGGTACCATAACCCCAAAAGAGCCGGCAGATGACGACATTCGCGTGGCCAGCGCTGCTCTTTTCAGATCAAAACCGTGTTCGACCGGAGGGCATTTTGAAGCAAAAGAGCAACCTGTTCACGCGATACCCGCTTGTCCTGTTTTTCCTGCTGACCTATCTGCTGAGCTGGTGGTCGGTTCCGCTGATGGGTGGCGCGCTTTTCCCCTACGGGCCCGCGCTGGCCGCGCTCATCGTTCTGGCAATCGGCCAGGGCCGCCCGGGCTTGCGCGAATGGTGGGCGCGCCTGACCCAGTGGCGCGCGGGCCGCTGGTATCTGATCGGGCCGGCGATCATGGCCGCGGCGCTGCTTGGCGCGTTTGGGCTGTACCGGATTTTCAGCGGGACGGTGATCCCATTCCCCAACCTGCCCGTCCCGGCCATCTGGCTCGAGCTGCTGCTGCTGGGGGGTCTATGGGAGGAGCCGGGCTTTACCGGTTATGCCCTGCCAAAACTCCAGGAGCGGTTTGCCCACAAGAAAAATGGCCTGCTCATCGCCACGCTGATCCTGGCGCTGCTGCGCGCCGTCTGGCATCTTCCCCTGCTGGCGAGCGGAACCCTGCCGTGGTTCGACGTATTTGGCTACATCATCGCGTTCCAGATCATCATCTCCTGGCTGTACAACCGCAGCGGCGGCAGCGTGCCGGCCGTGATGCTGTTCCACTACGCCTCCAACCTGCTGGCCGGCGGGATGATGCTGCGCGCGTTTAGCGGGGATGACCGGCTGCTCTACTGGGCGCTGTTCGCAGCCTGCGCCGCCCTGATCGCGCTGATCATTCTTCTCAGAGACGGAACCTCGCTCGGAGCGCATTCGCGCGAAGCCAACCAGGCCGTCTCCCCCGCCCTGACCGGGGAGAAGTAATTGCCCAGGCAGCAACCGCGCACGTGCTGCTTTCATCCCCTCATCTCCAACCCCATCCCACCCACCGGCACCGTCTCAAACCGCTCACCAAAACCGGCGATCAGCGGCCGGCCGCGCGCGATGGCCTGCTGCACCGAAGGCAGCGACAGCGACGCGGCGTGACTCTCCTGGCTGTCCCACACCTCGGTGATCCAGAGCGCATCCGCGTCTGTCCTGTCTTGCGCGACAATGTAGCTCAGGCAGCCTGGCATCCCGCCGGCGGCGCTCTCGAGCAGGATGGCAATCAGCGCGTCGCGCTGGCCGGGCGCCGCGATCATTTTTCCGATTAATCCGTACATGATATTGCTCCTTTTTCACGATAGCTGGTCACGAATACATCATCCGCTAAAATTCTACCCCCTTATCCCACCTGGATCATAAACACCGCCGAGACTAGATCCATCAGCCAGTGCCCGATGATGCACGGCGTGAGACGCCGCACGCGCAGGTAAACGATCTGAAGAACAATCGTCAGCGGTATGAACATTACGAGCAGGTACAGCCCATGCTGGGAGTTGACCCACGGCAGAAAGCTGTGTTGGATCGACCAGAAAAAACTGACCAGCGCCACCGAGAGCCAGGGGGATTTTGTCACCGCGATCAGTCTTGGCAGGGTGTATCCGTTAAAGGTCAATTCTTCCGTCAGCGACCACAGCGGCCACCACAGGACGCGGCTGTATAGCGCCCCCAGCAGCGGCAACGTGCGGATGAAGGTGAACTCGGGTAATTGCGGGTTTGTGCTGCCGTATGCGATCAGCCCGGCAAGCATCCCACCGCCGATGACGCATACCGGAAAAACCACCACAAAAATACCCAACCCTAGGGGAATATCGGTCTTGAGCCTGGCCTTGGAGAACGAAATCAAATCCCGCAGACGTATTTGTTCTTTCAGGGTAAACCAGAACAGCAGCGCCAGGCAGCCGAAATCGATCAGCGTGCCGTATACCGTCCACCAATTGCGCACAGCGACCGCTGCATTGGGAATGTTCAGCAGCCTCAAGAAGATGAGAGCCACGCCATAAGCCGCCAGGGCAAAAGCCGGCCGCGCGATGAGCATCAGCCAGGGTCCAAAACGCGGGACGCGGCCCGCCTGCAAACGCGATTGAATCGCCGCAGGTACATTCATAGCGATGGATGCAGACATCTTTGATTCTCCGGTTGATGGTATTCGAGGGGATGAGCCGTACGAACATATTATCGCACAAGTGAGGGGTGAGGCGCTCCCGTTCCTGGAATGCGTTTTATTGTCATTTTATGGGTCGCCCCATTTTGGGGGTAAGGCAATGCGAAGATTCGAACGGGCAAATCAGTATAATAGATACTGCAATCCACCATTCTCCATCAAACGGAAACAGGGCTATGGCCGATATTGTGCTTCAAACCCGCAGCCTGACCAAGCGCTACGGGGATACGCTGGCGGTCGACCAGCTTTCGCTGGAAATCACCAGCGGTGAGATCTTTGGCTTTTTAGGGCCAAACGGCGCCGGCAAGACCACTTCGATCAACATGATGGTCGGGTTGATTGACCCGAGCGAGGGGGATGTATTCATTTTGGGGCAATCGATCCGCGAGCGCAAGGCAAGGCCTTTGCAGCGCGTCGGCGTTTGCCCGCAGGAAAATATTCTCTGGGAGAAGCTCACCTGTCTGGAGCAGCTCGAATTTGTCGGCGCGAACTATGGGTTGTCGACACAGCAGGCGCGCAAAAACGGAGCCGCGCTGCTGGCGGAACTGGGACTTTCCGCAAAAGGCAACGAGCTGGCGGGGCGGCTCTCTGGTGGGATGAAGCGCCGCCTGAACCTTGCTTTGGCCATGGTGCACGATCCATACATCGTTTTTCTGGATGAACCCGAGGCCGGGCTGGATCCGCAGAGCCGCGTACTGGTGCGCGAGATGATCTGCCGCCAGGCCCAGCACAAGACGGTGGTACTTACCACCCACAACATGGACGAAGCAGAACGCCTCGCCTCGCGGGTGGCGATTATCGACCACGGGCGGCTGCTGGTGGTGGATACACCGTATGGGTTGAAGCGCGGGCTTGGCATCGAAGAACTGCTGGAGATCGAAATTGATTTGCCTGCCGGCCAGGCAGCCGCCCAGGAAGGCGCGCGGCTCCTGAACAGCCTGAGCGCAAGGTTCCCTGGGGCGCAACTGGCCAGTGGGGTGTTGATCCTGCGCGGCGCGTCTCTGGCCGCCCGCCTGCCGGAAGCGCTCGCGCTGGTCCAGGCTTGCGGAAGACGGGCCGGCAGTATTCACATGCGCCCGGTGACGCTGGAAGATGTTTTTCTCTCGCTCACGGGAAGGGGGCTGCGCGAATGAGGCTCTGGTACGTGTTGGTCAAATGCTTCCGCGAGCAAAAACGCGACCTGTGGGTGCTGGGCCTCTCCCTGGCTTTTGCGCCGCTGTTTGTGTTGATTTACTACCTGATGACGGGTGGAACCGGCTCCACGTCATATCATGTGCTTGTCATCAACCAGGACCAGCCGGCAATGCACGCCGGCACCAGGCTGGCCGCCGGCGAGGATGTGATCGCAGGGCTGCAAGGGCTGAGCTACAAGAGCGGCAACCCGCTCCTGCGCGTGACCCAGACCAACGACCAGGCACAGGCCGAGCGCCAGGTGCGAGACCGGCAGGCTTCGGTGTTGTTGATCATCCCCCCAGATTTTTCCGCCACGCTGGCGTCCTACCAGGATGGGAAAACCCCCGCCCCTTCCCGAATTACGTTCATGGGCGATCTGACCAACCCCGCGTATACCATTGCCGCCGTGCTGGTGATGACGCTGACCGACGGGTATGTCAACGAGCTTACCCAGGCGCCGCGCCCGGTAGAACTCATCGAGGTGCCGTTAGGCGCTTCCAGTTCGCGCTCGGAGTTTGAGAACTACATCCCTGGGCTGTTGGTGATGGCGGTGGTTTTGATGGTCTTTCAGGCTGCCATGATGCCGGCGCGCGACATCGAAGCGGGCACGCTGCGCCGCTTGCGGTTAAGCTCCATCAGCTCATTTGAATACCTGGGCGGCATGGCAGCGTGGCTGACGCTGGTGGCGGTGGTATCCATCCTGATCACGTTTGCCACGGCGGTGGGCTTGGGATTCCGCTCGCAAGGACCACTGGGAGCGGCAATCCTGATCGATATCGTGGCCGCGCTGTCTGTGATCGCGGTGGGGCTGATCGTGGCCTGCCTGTCCAAAACCGTCTCGCAGGCGTTTGTCATCGCCAACTTCCCGCTGGGTTTCCTGATGTTTCTGACCGGGGCAGCCTTTCCGCTGCCGCGCCCCACTTTGCTGACCCTGTTCGGGCACCCAATTAGCTATGCCGACTTCCTACCGCCCACACACGCGGTGATCGCGCTGAACAAAATCTTCACCCTGGGCGCCGGATTTGGCGATGTACTGTTTGAAATCACCGCGCTGGTTGTACTGACGCTGGCGTATTTCGGCATTGGGGTGTGGCTGTTCAATCGCACGCAGATGAAGCGGTAAGAACGGTCATGGTGATGGATGCAGACATCTAGCTTTCATCGACGATCTTCTCATCACCGTCGTTTGAACGCGTTCTCTTTTGACCCATCCCGGCTTCCAGCGCCATCAGCATAAGCTTCGCCCGATCCGTGGCATGGACTTTGAGCAAAACATTCGAAATATAATTGCTCACCGTCTTGGCGCTCAGGTTCAAGCTGGTGGCGATTTCTGCATTGGTTTTCCCCCTGGCGATCCATTCCAAAATCTCGCGCTCGCGTTCGGTCAATTCATCAAACAACCCGGCCGCCGGTTGTATCTGCGGGGTCGAGAGATAGCCCAGCACTTTCTGGGCAATGCCGGGGCTAAATACTGCGCCTCCCGCGGCAACTGTATGAATCGCGCGAAGCAGCTCTTCCTGTTCGCTGTTTTTGAGCAAATACCCGCGCGCGCCGGCCCGGATGGCCGGGAATACCGAAGAATCGTCCTCAAAGACGGTCAAAATGAGAATGCCGATGTGCGGGCTGGCGCGGTGAATCCGCCGGGTGGCTTCGATCCCGTTGATGCCGGGCATGCGCAAATCCATCAGAATGACATCTGGCTGTACCGCATCAGCCATGGCAATCACTTCTTCGCCGTTGGAGGCCTCGCCCACAATTTCCAGCATGTCTGCGGCAGAGAGCAGCACGCGCAGCCCGCTACGGGTGATGACTTGATCATCGGCGATCAGAACGCGGATTTTTTCCATAAGGTTCGTTTACACCGTTGCAGCCGGACAAGGAATACGGACGGTGATCGCGGTACCGCCGCTGGGTACGGTATCGATCGTAAACGTGCCACCAACTTCTACGGCCCGCGCCTGCATCGAGAGCAACCCCATGCCGCCAGCAGATGGCTCTGCCAGGCCGCGCCCATCATCCCGAATGGACAATTCCAGCATGGAAACCGGTAAAGAAGCTTGCAGCGCCAGATCAATCCGGCAGCTTTCCGCCCGGGCATGTTTTTCGATGTTGGTCAACGCTTCTAACGTAATATAGTACACCGCCGTTTCAATCTCTGCTGGGAAAACCGGGAGTTCATCCGAAGTTTCCAGGTGAACCTGAAGGTTCGGGTGGCTCAATATCCGTTCCCGCAGCGCGCCCGCCAGCCCCAATAACTCCAACTCGGGCGGAAATAGTTGATGCGCCAGCTCGCGAACATGCCGGGTCAGGTTGCCCAACTGCTGGTTCAGCATCGAAAACTGCGTCTCGGCGCAAACCGGGTCCTTTTGCATGACATTCTTGATGTGCTCCAACTGTTGCGCCAGACTGGTGAGTTGGTGCCCCACATCATCGTGCAAATCCCGGCCCAACTGCCTGCGCGCCTCGCCGCGCTCAGTCACCAGACGCAAGCGGGCCTGCTCCAGCCGTATACCGAGGAGGTGAGCGTGCGCCGTTACACTGATCTGGCGGGCCAGATTCCCCATCAGTTGCAATTCGACCTGCGAGAATGGTTCATCCGCGGAGCGAGTCGCCGCCTGAAGCTCGCCGATTGTCTGCCCGGCGATCACCATCGGGAAAGTAACCACCTGATTTCGCGCTGTGCCGTATTGCGCCGCCACCTGCATACGATCCTCTCCCAACAGCGCCAGAGCGACATAGGGCAACTTCAAGGCCTTTGCCACCGTTTCCACCATCAGCGCCAAACCGGTGGACGAATCGAGCGCCGACTCCAATTGCCGCCCGAGGCGCATTAGCAGTTCGTACGGCTCATCGCGCTCACCGTACATCAGGCGGTTCACCGCCCGTTGCAATCCGCGACGCAGCGGTTCAAATAAAACTGCCACTATTCCCGTCGCTGCCAGCGAAATCAGCAGGTTCCCCTGCGCCTGGAACAGATAGCTCAGATAGCCGACCACCAAAACATACAAACCAATCACCAATAGCGTCAGGCCAAAGTACACCA
>CALDSL010000329.1 GCA_937920255.1 uncultured Anaerolineaceae bacterium
CCAAGTGGATCAAATCCTGGCGCGATCTGCCGGTGCTGATCAACCAGTGGGGCAGCGTGGTGCGCTGGGAAATGCGCACGCGCCTGTTCCTGCGCACCATGGAATTCTTCTGGCAGGAGGGCCACACCGCCCACGCAACCGCCGAAGAAGCCCACGAAGAAACCATTCGGCTGCTGAAGATTTACGAGGATGTGGCCGTCAACGAAGCCGCCATCCCGGTCATCTCCGGGCGCAAGAGCCAGACTGAGAAGTTCGCCGGCGCGGTGAATTCCTACAGTATCGAAGGCATGATGGGCGACACCCGCGCGCTGCAGTCGGCCACCTCGCACGACCTGGGCCAGAACTTCGCCAAAGCCTTTGATATCCAGTACCTGGATCAGAACAACCAGTTGCAGTACTGCTGGACCACCTCGTGGGGCATGTCAACCCGAATGATCGGCGCGATCATCATGACCCACGGCGATGACCAGGGTCTGGTGCTTCCGCCGCGGCTGGCGCCCATCCAGGTGGTGATCGTTCCCATTTTCCGCAGCGACGAAGAGCAGTCGAAGGTGATGCCGGTGGTTGAAGCCATTCGCGCGCAGTTGAGCGCATTCCGCCTCAAGGTGGACGAGCGCACCGGTGTCACCCCCGGCTATAAGTTCAACGACTGGGAAATGCGCGGCGTTCCGCTGCGCATTGAGGTCGGCCCCAAAGACGTGGAAAAAGGCACCGTGGCGCTGGCGCGGCGCGACATTCCCGGGCGCGAAGGCAAGGTGTTTGTGCCCCAGGAGGGTCTGGCCCAACGGGTTACCGACCTGCTGGTCGAGATCCAGGCCGGATTGCTGGCCAAAGCCACCGCTTTCCGTGACGCGCACATCCACGAGGTCAGCGATTACGAACAGTTGAAGACCGTGGTGCAAGACGGCTGGGCGCTGGCCTGGTGGTGCGGCAACGACGCCTGCGAGGCGAAGGTGAAGGAAGACACCCGTGCCACCACCCGCAATATCCCGCTCGACCAGCCCGGTGGAACCGGCCGCTGCGTGGTATGCGGCGAAACTGCCACCGAACAGGCATACTTCGGGAAAGCCTACTAAACCGCTTTTTTTGCGCTTCGTGCCCGCCGAAAAACGGCGGGCACGAAATGAAACTACCATGCCGGCCGTTTCTCTCCCACGATTAAAAGAGCAGATCGCCCAGCTTGTCCCGGTTTTCGACCAGCCGGAGGTGCTCCACAAGCAGGTATGCGCGCTATTCGACCTGTACGCCGACCGCGCTTACCGCGCCGGCCAGGCCGTACATCCGCGCCCGCTGATCCAGACCTATCACGTGCCGCCGCTGGTACAGCACACACTGGAGCAGGAGCTTGGGAGAGTGGCGCGGGAGAAGCCTGCCGCCGCGCTGGCCGCGGCCGAGCGGTTGTGGCGGAATGAGACTCTCGAGCCGCGCCTGCTGGCCGCCGCCATCCTGGGGCAGGTGCCGGCCACCCCGCCCGAGCCAGTGCTCGAACGCCTGCTGTCGTGGGCTAATCCGGAGATCGATCCGCAGGTTCTGGGCATGCTGATGAATCAGGGCAGCGCCTCACTGCGCCGCGAGCAGCCCAACCGCTGGCTGGCGCTGGTGGAGCACTGGCTCGATTCGCGCTCCGCCGCGATGCAGTCTGTGGGGTTGAAATCGCTTCTGCCGCTGGTGCAGGACCGCTCGTTCGCCAATCTGCCGCGCATCTACCGCATCCTCGACCCTCTGGTGCAGACCGCGCCCAACACGCTCCTGCCCGATTTGCAGCGCAACCTGGAAGTGCTGGCGCGGCGTTCGCCAGCCGAGACGGCTTATTTCCTGCGCCAGATGCTCAGCCTGAGCGAAAACAGCGGCACGGTGCGTCTGGTTCGCCGCGTGCTTCCGGTGTTCCCCGAAGAACAGCAGGCCAGTCTGCGCAAGGCGTTACTCACGCGTCCAGGCGAGCGTTGATCGGGGAGGGAGTGAGGTTATTCTTCTCCACGGTGGCCTGGATTTTTGGCATCGCCGCCCTGGGATAGATGCACTCTGGTAAAAGTGGATCACCTCTGGTATAATTCCGGGCGGTTGACTTGGACCTGCGTGCGGCGAAAACTGCGCGTATGGAGACCTGCCAAAACTATTCATCAAGCACAAAGGAGTGCAGACGTCATGCCATTGACAAAGGAAGTAAAAGACGAAGTTATCGCCAATTTTCAGAGCCATGAAGGCGATACCGGTTCCGCCGAAGTGCAGGTAGCCCTGCTCACCAAGCGGATCGAACAACTCACCGGCCACCTGCGCGCGAACAAGCACGACAATTCGTCCCGCCGCGGTCTGCTCAAGCTGGTTGGGCAACGTCGCCGCTTACTGGCCTACATCAAGAAAAAGGACCTCGGGCGCTACGTCGTCATCGCTGAGAAGCTCAAGATCCGCCAAAAGACCTCATAAGAACGTAAAAAACGAGCAGATGGGTCAAAAAACCACCTGCTCGTTTTTATTTACCGTGAAAACGGT
>CALDSL010000330.1 GCA_937920255.1 uncultured Anaerolineaceae bacterium
ACGTTGATCCAGCGCGCGGAGTTGATCCAGGAGGTCAGCGGGGCGATGGTCAACGAGGGCGAGCAGCAGGGCATCATCATCGTGGGCGGATATATCGACCGGTTCGTGGACGAATTTTGCGGCAACGGTTTTCGCCTGCGGTTTCCCATCCCCGGGCCGCGCCCCAAGTGGTATGCCGATGAAGTCAGCGGCGTTGATCTGGTGATCATGGCCGCGGCGTTTGATCAGGCGGCGAAGGATACCTACAACCCGGAATTTGGCCGCGTACTGGCTGGCGCCAGCGCCAAGCTGGCGGAAGCCGGCCTGGCGAGGTTTTAACCGCAACCGCAGCCGTAGAACCCCAGGGAAGGGCCGCATGATCCAGGCGTTCTCCAAGATCATCATCCACCAGACGGCGGATGATATCTGGCGGGTGATCAGCAGGTTCGAAGCGGGATGCCGCTATCTACATGGGGTGGTGGATTGCGTGGTGGAGGGCGAGGGCATTGGCGCGCTGCGCACGCTGGTCAGCGCGAACGGTGACAGGATTGAGGAGCGGCTGGTCGTGTTGGATGACGAGCAATATCGTCTGAGTTACGCACTGCTCTCGAACACGCCGTTTCGCGACTGCGTGACAACGATGGCGGTACACGACGTGGGCCCTGGAGTGGCACAATTGGAGTGGTCCGCGGTGTTTCAAGCCGAAGGGCTTCCGGAAGGGGAAGCCGCGGAACTGCTGGGAGGCGCATTGGCGTTGAACTGCAACAAGCTCAAACACTTTCTCGAGGAGTAGATTTACGCAGTCAGGGGGTTATAGAGAGAGACTGGAGGCCGTCGCGGCCTCCAGTCTCTCTCTATGTTCCGGTTGCATGCAGGGTACAATACAACTATCCAGGTATTTTCCATATTCCGCGCGGACTATCCGGAAAATCACCGCGTGAAACCATAGGGAGTATCAGAGCATATGATCGAATCACGTATCTTGACGTTGGCCGTGCTTTTCGGCGTAATTTTTGGTTCGGGTTTCTGGATCAGCCGCACGGGAAGGCCGCACAATGCGCTGATCCTCACCATCCACAAGCTGATCTCGCTGGCGGCGGTGGTGTTGCTGTACCTGACGGTAAGCCAGGTCTCGCGCGCCACGCCGATCGGAAGCGGGCTGCTGGCGGCCAGCATCGCGGCCGGGGTGTTTTTTCTTGCCACCATCGCCACCGGTGGGGTGGTGAGTGCCATGCAGGCTCCGCCGCCGGTCGTGAGTATTTTCCACAAGGTGCTACCGTACCTCACGCTGCTGGCAACGGGTGTGGTCTTGTATTTGTTGTTTGCCGCCAACCGGCAGATGGTAATCTAAATGTAGGGGCGAAGCATCTGGTAGATTGCCGGTCGAGGAAAGGACTGGAAATTCCTCCAGATGCTTCGCCCACCCCCACGATTGTGGACCGTTTCATCCGCACAAAAGTTTCCGTGCCATCCCCGGGTGAAGCATTCGGAGACGCTCGACTCTTGATACGCATTGGCCCGACCGAATGTTTCACCCCTACAGTTGCACCTCTTGGTTGGATCTTTTTATGTGGCTTTGAAGGCCTACGAGAATCGTTATCCCATGAACGGGGAAACGATCTAATAACTACTTTTATACGAAAGAGGATCTCATGACAGAACCCACCGACTTACAAAAAAGCATGTACGCGCTGGCGCGCGAACGGGAAATGTTCGAACAGGCCAAGGAATACGCTTACGCCTACATGGACGGGGTGTTTGATCGCAACGTGTTCCCCACCCGCGAGGCGCTGGACGGGCTGCGCGCGTTTGACGAGCCGCTGCCCCAGGCGCCGGCCGACCCGGCACAGATGCTGCGCATGCTGCACGAATACGGCTCCCCGGCCACGGTGGCGCACACCGGCGGGCGCTATTTCGGCATGGTGATCGGCAGCGTGTTCCCGCCGGTGATCGCCGCTAAATGGCTGGGCGACGCCTGGGACCAGATCTCGGTGCTGTACGTGACCTCGCCTGTGATGGCCAAGCTGGAGGCGGTGTGCGAAAAGTGGCTGGTAGACCTGTTTGGCTTCCCGCAGGGCACGGTGGCCGGGTTCGTGAGCGGTTCGTCGATGGCGATCCTGTGCGGGCTGGCCGCCGGGCGGCACGAGATTTTGCGGCGCGCCGGGTGGGATGTGAATTCCAAAGGGCTGTTTGGCGCGCCGCCATTCCGGGTTGTGCTGGGCGCCGAGGCGCACAGTTCGGTGTACAAGGCGTTGGCGATTCTGGGGCTGGGCAAAGACCGGGTCGAGGTGGTGCCGGTCGACGGGCAGGGGCGGATGATCGCCGCGGCGGTGCCGGAACTGGACAGCAACACGCTGCTGGTGCTGCAGGCCGGCAACGTGAACACCGGCGCGTTCGACCCGATGGATGAAATCTGCGATAAGGCCCGGGCGGCCCGCGCTTGGGTGCACGTGGACGGCGCGTTTGGGCTGTGGGCCGCGGCCTCGGCCTCCACGCGCGACCTGATGCGTGGCGCGGAGAAGGCCGATTCCTGGTCGGTGGACGCGCACAAGACGCTGAACGTGCCCTACGACAGCGGCATCGTTCTGTGCCGGCAGCCCGAGGCGCTGGTGGCGGCCATGCAGGCCACCGGGTCGTACCTGTTATACAGCGAAAACCGCGACGGCATGTTATACACGCCCGAGATGTCACGCCGCGGCCGCGCGCTGGATATGTGGGCCACAATGAAGACATTGGGCCGGAGCGGCATCGCGGAACTGGTGGACGGCCTGTGCCAGCGCGCGCGGCAGCTGGCCGCGGCGATGCAGGCCGAGGGTTTCCGGGTGCTCAATGATGTGGTCTTCAACCAGGTGTTGGTAACGGGCGAGACGCCCGAGCAGACCGCGGCCATCATGGCGCACGTGCAGCAGTCGGGCGAGTGCTGGTGCGGTGGAGCCCGCTGGCACGATACGCCGGTGATCCGCGTCAGCGTGTGTTCGTGGGCCACCACGGAAGAGGATATTCGCCGCACGGTGGCGGCGTTTGTGCAGGCGCGCAA
>CALDSL010000331.1 GCA_937920255.1 uncultured Anaerolineaceae bacterium
GCGAGAGGATTTGAACCTCCGACCTCTTGCACCCCATGCAAGCGCGCTAGCCGGACTGCGCCACGCCCCGAACGAAAGAGATTATAAACGCATTCCCTCTTTTTGGCAATATTATTGAGAAAAGCTTTAAAACAAAAGCTTAATCACGAATAAGTGCCGAATAAAAACCGAATGGACACGAATAAAGCGTAAAACATGTTTTTTCTTAAGGTTTTATTCGTAGTATTTGTGTTTCATTCGGTCTTTATTCGTGATTAAGCTTTTCTCCCACCATCCCAACCGCATAGAACGTTGGCACGAACAGGACCCTCTCTCCATGCTCCCACGCCGCGGCGTCCAGGCGGCGGAGTTCTTGCAGTTCCTCCGAGCTGACCTGCCCGCGCAGATCTTCCTCCAGCACCGCCCATTCGCTCTCCCAGGCCTCCGGCTCGGGCGGGGGACCCCATTCCCCGCCCAGCACCCCCGCGCGGACGTCGACCAGGCCGGCGGCGTGGAACAGCCCGGCCAGCTTGCGCCCGGCCAGTGGATCAGCACCCTGGCGCGCCAGCGCGCGCCCCTGCATCTGCCCGAGCTCCGCCAGCGCGGCCGGGTGATCAATGCGCCCGCCGTAATCCGGTTCGGCCAGCGCCGCCACCCAGCCGCCGGGGCGCGTCACGCGCGCCATCTCGGCCACCGCGCGCGCGGCATCCGGCATCCACAGCAGGTAGAAATGGCACACCACCGCGTCGAACGTTCCAGCCGGGAACGGCAGCCGCAGCCCGTCCGCAGCCGCCAGGGCGGCCGCGGGAACCGCCTGCCGCGCCACTTGCAGGCGCGGCAGGTCGATATCAATCCCAAATATTTGCGACCGGGTGTAGGCCGGCAGACCGCTCAGCACCGCGCCGGTGCCGCAGCCCACCTCCAGCACGCGCCGCGCGGCGGGCAGGTCCAGCCGGCCGTACAGGTACGCGCGTAACTGCTCCGTCCAGCGTGCCTGCTGGGTGAACCGCCGGTGCCACGCTTGCGGCGAGAGCATCTTTACGCCTGGCGCGCCTTCCAGATTTTGTCCCACGGGTCGCTGAGCAGGTTGCCCAGCACCTTATTTTGCCCCTGGGCCGGCAGCACGTCGCCATCAGGTTCCACGTACAGCCAGGCCTTGCCCGCACCTTCCTGATGCGGCTGGCCTTCATGCAGCTCAAACTCCACCGGATTGAAGCGCGAGTAGGGAACGGGCAGATCCCACACAAGCGGAATCTGGCGGTCGGCCGCAGCCTGGCGCAGCGCGGTGAGCAGGTTCTCGTAGGCGGTGCCCGTGGTGCTCAGCGACAGCGCCTTGATGCCCATGTGCGCCAGCATATCCAGTGAGGTGTAGGCCACCATCTCGTTGGCCGGCACCACCGTCAGATGCACCGTCACGTGAATGTCCGCCGCCAGCAGATCGCGCAGCGCCTCCCAGGATTGATCATCCACCGGGTCGAGCAGCAGCATGATGTGGTCCAGGCCGCTGTTGAGCAACTCGTCCAAATATTCTTTGTCCGAAAGCCGCAGTCCATCGGTGAGCAGCCCGGCCACCATTCCCAGCTTTTCGGCATGTGCCACCAGGTCGCACAGATCGACCCGCGTGGTCGGTTCGCCACCGGTGAAGATCACGTGCGGCACGCCGGCGTTCCAGGCTTTATCAAGGATCTGCTTCCACTCCTCGGTCAGCAGCTCGCGGCGCACGCGCGCAATGGGCGCGGCGCCGGTTTTGTCGTCGTTGGTGCGGTAGGTGAGCGCGCAGTCCAGCCGGTAGGGCGCGGAGATGTTGGTGGAATACGGGTCCAGCCGGTCGAAATCCAGGTAGGTGACAGGGTCGAGATCCTCGCTACCCATCAGCGATTCCAGCCGGTCTTTCAGGCTGGCGTAGTCCGCCAGCGCATGTTCGCGGCTGACCTGATAGCGTTTGGCCACGTTGGCCACCGCCTGGTCGTCCGGCAGACCCTGGATCATGTAATAGGCAAACTCGGTGGCGGTCTGGTTGAGGTGCAGCACGGTGCTGGCGTTGACGATCAGCACGCCGCTGCCGTCCTGCTCGACGCGCAGGTGCACGCGCGAAGGCGCGGCGTCCTGCGGGGCCTCCTGGCGGTGGTACATGCCCGCCGGAATGGGTTGGATAATCGGGAACAAACGGTTGATGAATGACTCAAAGCGATCCATACATACCTCCGAACCGGTCACAGGGGATGGACAGGTGAAGCGGTCACCGCGCCGGCGGCACGCGCCAGCGGGCAACCGCCGCCGCATTCGTTGATCAGCGCGCAGGAGGCGCACTCTTGTGGCAGGCCTTTGCGCTCGCGCAGGCTGACCGCCAGCTCGTGGTTCCAGATGCTGTCCCACGGGTCATCCAGCAGGTTGCCCAGCGATTGGTAGTACGACTGGCACGGCAGAACCGCGCCGTCGGGTTCGACGCACATGTTGTACAGCGCCGCCGAGCAGCCCTTGACGCCCAGGTCGAGCAGCACGGGGTCGAAATGGCAGTACTGGGTGGGCGTGTACCAGATCAGGCGCTGGTCGTGCAGGGCGGTCATTTCACGCGCCAGCTCCAGCAGCGGCGGCAGGTCTTCCTCGGCCAGGCCGCTACCCACCGTGCTGCCCTTGCCCGAATAGATCAGCGCGTTAAGTCCCACCGTGGGCACGCCTTCGTGCCCCAGAAATGCCAGGGTTTCGCGCAGGTACGGGCTGTTGATCTGCAGCAGGGTGGTGTTGGTCATCACGTACATGCGCTGCGCCAACACGTTGCGCAGCCCGGCGATCGTGTCTTCCCACGCGCCGCGCGCCGCCACCATGCTGTCGTGGATAGCCGCGTCGTGCGATTCGAGCGTGATCTGCACGTGATCCAGCCCGGCGTCCACCAGCGATTTCAGGAAGTCCCCGTCCTTCAGCCGCCGGCCGTTGGTGTTGATGCCGGTGATCTGCCCGTTGCGCTCGGCGTGGGCGATCAGTTCGGGCAGGTCGGGACGCAGGGTCGGCTCGCCGCCGGTGAAGACGATATGCGGGATGCCAACTTCCCAGGTGCGGTCGATGATGCGCTTCCACGCGGCGGTGTCCAGATCGGGGTGGCTGCGCGGGCGGGCGTTGTAGCAGTGCGAGCAGTTGTTGTTGCAGCGGTAGGTCAGCGCCAGGTCCATGCGGTAGGGCGCGGACGGCCGCGCGCTGAACGGCGCCAGTGTTTCCAGTTCCAGCTCGCACACCGGGCAGGCGCCGTCGGGGCGCACCAGCTCATCCAGTTGCGCGGAGAAGGCGGCGTAGTCCTGCCGTGCGCTGGCGGCGGGCACCT
>CALDSL010000332.1 GCA_937920255.1 uncultured Anaerolineaceae bacterium
AGCTCGAATATGTCGCAGGCCGGCACGCAGGGGTTGATCCCCGACGTGGTTCCGCAGGCACGGCGCGGCATCGCCTCGGGGGTCAAGATGCTGATGGAGGTGCCCCTGCCGCTGATCCTGTTCGGGCTGGTGATCGCGCCGATGGTCAGCCGGGGCAACCTGCCCACTGCGCTGGTGGTCACCGTAATTGCCATGCTGGTGTGCATGGGGCTGGCCATGCTGGTGCGCGAAAAACCGGTAACAACGCCGCGCGAACCGCTCAACTGGAAGCCGTTTCTCAGCCTGGTGCTGATGACCGCGGTGTTCACCGGCATCATCCTCGGGCTGGGGCAGATCGTCAAATGGCTGATCCCGGCGCTCAGCGGGGCGTCGCGCTTCACCTTTGGCGCCATCGGCGTGACCGCCATGCTCATCGCCGTGGTGGCGGGTATTTTCGCCGCTTTGCGGGTTCACCTGGATAAATCCGTCGGCAAGAACCGGCCGTTTATCTGGCTGGTGATTTCGCGGCTGGCGGCGCTGGTTGCCATCAATAACATCTCCTCGTTCCTGTTGTACTTCGTGCAGGAGAAGTTCGATATGCCCGGGGCCGAGGCCGCCGGGCTGGCCGGCCGGCTGCCGCTGGTGCTGGGCGCGTTTGTGATCCTGTTCGGGCTGGTGGCCGGCTGGTTGGCCGACCGCTTCGACCGCCGCGTGCTGACCGCGCTGAGCGGGGTGGTCGGCGCGGTGGGCGTGGCGGTGATGGTGGTGTTTGGCACCATCCCCATGATGTACGTGGCCGCGGCTATCATCGGGCTGGCGTACGCGCTCTTCAACGTCGCCTCCTGGGCGCTGGGCACGGAAATCATCCCGCAGGATCGCGCGGGCGAATTTCTGGGGCTGCAAAACCTGGCCGGAGCCGGGGCGGGCGCTATCGGCGCGTATATCGGCGGGGTGATCGCCGACCAGTCTGGCTACCTGTTGATGATGTCGATGTTTGGGGTCATGTTCCTGCTGGCATCGGTGGCGGCGCTCAACATCCGCTACCGCAAGCCCGCGTAGCGCGAGGGATTATGCTGAACATACAAACCCGGGATGGGGCGCTGGTGGTGCTGCTGGACGAGGTCGAGGTGCTGCGCCATACCCCGCGCCGCCCGGCGCTGTCGTTCGGCGTATCCGATTTTTCGTACCGCTCCACGCGCGGCGGGCTGCAACGAATCCACAACCCGGTGAGCGGGTGGCGCGCGCTGCGCGGCTGCGAGGCGCGCGAAAACCGGCTGACCTTCTTCGACGGCGAGCTGCGCGCCGAGATTATTCTGGAAACGGCAGAGGACGGTGTGGCGTTTATCGTACGCCCGCCGGAGGGTTACAACTATGCGCGGCTGGAGATCCCCGCCGCGCCGGGCGAGGCGGTGTACGGCGGTGGGGTGCAGTTCGGCGCGCTGGACCTGCGCGGCCGCAAGTTTCCCATGTGGACGGCCGAGATGGGTCTGGGCCGCCACCCGCTGCGCCCCTACACCTGGCTGGCCAACGCCGTGGCCGAGGCGGGCGGCGAATACTGGAATACCTACTACCCGCAGCCTTCTTTCCTCTCCACGCGCGGCTACGGCTGCCTGGTGGAAACCGGCGGTTTCAGCCAACTGGATTTTACCGGGCGCGAGCGCCACGCGCTGGAAATGCTGGGCGAGGCGCGCGTGCATTTCTTCCGCGGCGCGGGGCTCAAAGACCTGCAGGGCCGGCTGACGGCGCGTACCGGCATCATGCCCGAGCCGCCGGGTTGGGCCTTCGCGGGCGGTATCCTGGGCATCCAGGGCGGCTTGCCGGCCGTGCGCGAGACGGTCGACCGGGTGCTGGCCGCCGGAGCAACGCTGAGCGGCATCTGGACCCAGGACTGGACCGGCGTGCGCATCTTCTGGCAGGGCAAGCGCCTGTTCTGGAACTGGGAAGTCAACCAGGAACTGTACCCCGGCTTGCGCGAGGAAATCCGGCGGCGCGCGGATCAGGGCATCCGCTGGCTGGCGTACCTCAACCCGTACTTCAACCAGGAGGGCGAGCAGTTCCACGCCGCCCGCGATGCGGGCTTTCTGGTGCGGGACACGCGCGGCGAGACGCTCATCCATCACGTGGCGGGGTTCGAGGTGGGCTGCCTGGACCTGACCAACCCGGCCGCCCGCGAGTGGTACAAAGACACGATCATCCGCCGCAACACGCTGGACGTGGGCATCCGCGGCTGGATGGCCGATTACGGCGAGGACATGCCCGACGGGGCGCGCTTCTTCGACGGGCGCGCCGGGCGCGACGTGCACAACCTGTATCCGTTGCTGTGGGCGCAGCTCAACCGCGAGGCGGTGGAGGAAGCCGGCCTGCAGGACGAGGTGCTCATCTTCCACCGCTCGGGCTACACCGGCGCGGCGCGCAGCATGAACATGAACTGGGGCGGCGACCAGGTGGTCTACTGGAACCGGCACGATGGCCTGCCCGCCGGGGTGACCGGCGGGTTGAGCGCCTGCATGTCTGGGGTGCAGTATTATCACACCGACGCCGGCGGTTACTTCTCGTTCCGCTGGATTAAACGCAGCCGCGAAGTGTTTTACCGCTGGTGCGAGGCCAACGCCTTTTCCCCGCTACTGCGCACGCACGAAGGCAACCGGCCGTGGGCCGGGGTGCAGCCCTGGCACGATGAAGATTCGCTGCGCCACTTTGCGCTTACCACGCGCTGGCACGCCGCGCTGGCGCCGTACCTGGCGCACGTTTCGGCGGAGGCGCAGCGCAGCGGGGTGGGGATGATGCGCCCCTTATGCCTGCACAATCCCGACCCACGCTGGCGCGATAAGCGCGACGCTTGGTACCTGGGCGATGACATGCTGGTGTTCCCGGTGCTGCGCCCCGGCGTCACGCGCATGCGCGTGGAGATCCCCGAAGGAGCGTGGGTGCGGCTGCTGGGCGGCGGGCAGTATGGCGCCGGCGCGCACCGCGTGGACTGCCCCATCGGGCGGCCGGCAGTCTTCTACCGGCGCGGGTCTCCGTACGAAACGGTGTTTGCACAGACCGCGGCAGCCTGACGTGGTTCGCGCAGGGTGGAAAGGCAGGTGATCCGATGAAACAACCGCAGGACGATCCGGTTCCCACCATTTACATTCTCTCGGGCGGCATTGGCGCCAGCGGCGAACAGCTGGTGCACACCGCGCTGGCCCAGTTCCCGGAGGATCACGTGCGCGTGGTCACGTTTGGGAATATCCGCCAGCCGGAGCAGATCAGCGACACCGTTCTCCAGGCAAAGGAGGCCGGAGCGCTGGTGGTCCACACCATGGTCGACCCGCTGCTGGAGGCATTTTTGGAAGAAGAAACCGCTCGCCAGCGGGTGCAAACGGTCGACCTGATGGGGCCGCTGCTGGAGTGGGTTTCGGAAAAACTGGACAAAGCGCCGCGCGCCCAACCCGGGCTGTACCGCCTGCTGCGGCGCGAGTATTTTGAGCGCGTCGCGGCCATCGACTTCACCATGCACCACGACGACGGCAAGAACCCCGAGGGCTGGCCGCAGGCCGACGCCGTGCTGGTGGGCGTTTCGCGGGTGGGCAAGACGCCGCTCAGCCTGTACCTGGCGGTGCTGGGCTGGAAGATCGCCAACTATCCACTGGTGCCGCAGATACCGGTGCCAGAAGGGTTGTATGCGCTGGACCCTGGGCGGGTTTTCGGTCTGACGATCGAACCCGACCAGCTCTTGCAGTTCCGGCTGCGGCGCCAGCGCCAGATTGGCGTGCCGGGTGTTTCAGACTACATGGACCCAGAAGCGGTGTACGAAGAAGTGCAGGCGGCGTTAAGGCTGTTCCGTCGCGGAAAGTTCACGATTGTGGACATGACCGACAAGACGATCGAAATGGGCGCGGACGAGATCATCCGCCATCTTTCCTGACACGGGCGAAGCCGTATTGAAACCGCCCGCGAAACGTGCTATTTTTAATACACGAAGCAAACCGTAATAGCCGGTTGTGTATACCGGGTGATCGGCATTCCGGAAAACGTAGGTTGGGTTGAGCCGAATGCGAAACCCAACACATGGCTATCAGAACGGCTGACATTCAAGAGAGGCGTGCATCGCAGCGCCGGGAAGGTCTCACCACTACCTCGCCAGCAGTTTCGGGCGAGGTTTTTTGTTTTTCGCAGAAAAGAGGTGCGCCATGACCGTAATCACGATTTCGCGTCAGTACGGTAGCGGCGGTGATGAAATTGCCAGCCGCGTGTGCGAGATTTTGGGCTACAAGCAGTTCGACAAGCTCCTGATGGCGCAGGCTGCCCATGAAGCCGGCCTGACCCAGGAGGAAATGATCGACTTCCCCGAGGAGAACCACAGGGTGCGCAGCTTTTTGGACCGCCTGTTTGGCCGCGGCGGCCCGGTGGTGAAGGCCTATTTCTGGAAAGAAGATGAAACCGGCGCCGTGGTCAGCGAAGAACGCGAATACCTGGAAGAAGCGGCGATCCCGCTGGCGCAAAATGCCATTCGCAGCGCCTGCCAGGAAGGCAATATGCTGATCCTGGGGCGGGGCGGCCAGGCCGTCTTGCAGGATGAACCCTGCGCGCTGCACGTGCGCATTGAAGCCCCGATGGAGAAGCGCATCCAGACGGTCAAGCAGCAGTTGCGGCAGGGCAAAGAGGAATTCCACGCCGATATCGACTTGCGGCGCGAAGCGCAGGATTTGATCCAGGGGCGGGATGAGGCTTCGCGGGACTACCTGCAGGAATACTACCATGTGGATTGGGCCGACCCGTCGCTGTACCACCTGGTGCTGAACACCAGCAAGCTGACCATCGAAGAGGCCGCCCAGATGATCGCCAGCCTGGCGCGCATTTTCGAGGCCGAGCACCGCGCGGATGCCCAGCCAACGGCCGCGTGAGAAATGCTGAGGAGGCGCTGCGCAGCGCCTCCTCAGAACCGTGATACCGCGCTTGCCGGTTAGCCCCCTGGCTGCGCGCCGGCGATGTTCACCATCCACTCCACGCCGTAGCGGTCTTTGAGCATGCCAAATGTGTCGCCCCAGGGCGCTTTGACGAGCGGTTCGACCACCGTGCCGCCTGCGGCAAGCCGGTTGTAATAGCCGGTCAATTCCTCCTCATTTTCGCCGCTGAGCGAAATGCTGATGTTGGAGACTTTATGCTGCTCCACGCCTGAGGGAGTATCCGCGCCCATCAACACCAGCCCATTGGGGCTTTTCAACATGGCATGCATGATCCGGTTGTCATCAGCCGGAGAACGGGAAGCCTGGAATTCCTTAAACGTGTTCATGGTCAGTTCACCCCCAAACACGCCCTGGTAAAACTGCATGGCTTCGCGCGCGTTATCCTGGAACACAATATACGGGTTTAAAACGGTGGTCATGGTTCCTCCTGCTGCCGATCTGGAAAATTTGATCTATTATTGATATTATAGGTCAAAATTATTCAAATTCAAGCAGCATTTTTCCCACGCACCAGCGCCCGCACACGCTCCAGCGGCAGAGCTTCGACCGTGCCGCGGTAACCGGTTATCGTTTCGGCCATGCATAGTGAATTGTAAATGGCTTCCTCGGCGGCTTCGATGGCGGCCTCGAACAGCGGAGACATGTGATCGTTGGGTACTTCCGGATAGGCGCTGATCTGCCCGCGGCGCTCGGGCGTGCGGCGCACTGCTTCGGCGGTGGAGAAGGCGATCACATAATCGCCGGAACCGTCGCTGAAGGAAGCGCCGGTGCGCGCCAGGCCGGCCAGCCCGCGCCGCGCCAGGCGGGTGAGGTTGCGGTCGGAGAGGGGGGCGTCGGTGGCCAGCACGATCATGATCGAGCCGTCCGCGCCTTCGTCCAGCCGGTCTTTGAGGTAATACTGCCCCAACGCCTGTCCCACCGGGATGCCGGCCATCTGCAGCACGCCGCCGTAGTTGGACTGCACCAGCGCGCCGACGCAGAACCCGCCCAGCGCGCGCGGCAGCACGCGCGAGCTCGTGCCGATGCCGCCCTTCCAGCCAAACGCCACCGTCCCGGCGCCAGCGCCGACCGCGCCCTCGGCCACTGCGCCGCCGCTGGCGTTCTGGATGGCGGAGAGGATCTGCGCGCTGGTCAGCCGCCGCGCGCGGATGTCGTTCAGAAAGCCGTCGTTGGTTTCGCCCACCACCACGTTGACCGACCCGGCGCGTTCATTACCCGGCTGGGCCAGGGTGTGGTCGAGCAGGGCTTCGGCCGCGCGCGATACGCACAGGGTGTTGGTGAGCACGATGGGGGTTTCGATCTCGCCCAGTTCTACGATCTGCGTGCTGCCCATCAGCTTGCCGTAACCGTTGCCCACCGCCACCCCGGCCGGCACCTTCTCCTGATACAGGTTGCCGCCGTGGGGCAGGATGGCCGTGGCCCCGGTGTGGGTGTCCGCGCCTTCGATCAGGGTAAAGTGCCCCACCCGTATGCCCGCCACATCGGTGATGGCGTTCCACTGCCCGGTGGGCAGAATACCCGCTGTAATCCCCAGCGCGCGCACGCGGCAGCGCGAAGAACCCGGCGATGTCTGATTGTCGCTCATAACGCTTCCCTTCGGAATCTGGTTTGGATGTTCCACCCATTATCGCGCAAAAAGCGCGGCCGTGGGAAGGCTGGGCGCGGGGGCTTTGGCGGGTTGTCGGTGGGTACATTCAGAAGCCGGTAGCGCTTTACGGGCCACGCAAAAAGATTTCACCGCGAAGAAGCGAAGATCGCGAAGGAAACGCGAAGAAAGTACCCTGAGCCCCGTCGAAGGGTACGGCACAGTCAGTAAGGCGGTTTTGTCAAATAAGAACGAACAAACAAACAAGCATGAATTTCACCGACGCCCGAAATCCAGCCCAAAATTCCCTAACATTTTTGAAAGGTGAAATACGGAATTCTCTTATATACTGGTTAAGCGGCAAACTTCTCGACTTCAACTACTACAGCCGCATTC
Source organism: uncultured Anaerolineaceae bacterium (assembly GCA_937920255.1). GTDB lineage: Bacteria > Chloroflexota > Anaerolineae > Anaerolineales > Anaerolineaceae > CALDSL01. The sequence continues at coordinate 6,913 of CALDSL010000332.1, forward strand.
ATCCCAACCAACCCTAATCATCTTCATACCACTCCCCGTCTTTTAATACCGGCACGTCTTCGATATATCCACAATTTGCGTTAATTTGCCTGCGTATGGGGCGCTGGCAAGCCTTTTGTGCCAGGAAGGAGGTGCTTCTTTACCCGATAATCCTGTTCTTGGTTTCCCATCGTATATCATTTTTATCTATCCCCATATTCACCTGGTTTGCTCGCTCTATGCGAGGAACACGCTTCTACATAGGAGAAATGCAAATGGATTGGAAACAGATAGCCAACGAGCCGTGGATCTGGATCGCCGGCTTGTACACCTGCGTTGTCGGGTTCTACATGTCGTTTTATTTCCTGCGCAAAGCACGCAGCTTTATGCACCAGCAAGGCTGGACGCCGCAGCAGACGGCCAAAATGGTGCGTGGGGCGGCCATCACCTCCATTGGCCCGATCCTGGCAAATATTTTCGTCATGGTCGCGCTCGCGATCGCCATCAGCCCCGGTTTTGCCTTCCAGCGTGAAGGCGTGGGCGTGGGTTCCGTTTTCACCGAACTGGCGCAGGTCTCCAATGCCGCCGTCGCGGTAGGCGAGAAATTTGGCGACCCGAGCTTCACTCTCAAGGGTTTTGTGCTGGCCGTGCTGATCGTCAACATTGCCGGCTGGGGTTGGAACGTTGAGGGTATTTTCACCCGCTATCTTGGCAAATTCCGCCAAAAGGTGACCGGCGGCGACGAGAAGCTCCTGGCGGTAATCGCCGCCTGCGGCATGATTGCCGTGTTCTCGTACTACACCGTCGGTAACGCGATCAAGGGCGGCGGCCTGCTGGCTGCCACGCTCGCGTCGGTAGTGCTATCGATGTTCCTGTTCAAGCTGGCGGATTGGATCAAGAAACCCGGCCTGAAAGAGTGGGCGCTGGGCATCTCGATGTTCCTCGGCATGTTTGTCGGGAAAATTGTTGGTGGGTAGAGGAGGATAAAATGAGTGTCGCTGAACAACATCTCAAAACAGGTCCGGCCAAGGCAGACGCGGTGGAATACCACGTAGACGCCGCGGCTTTCGAGCAGGATTATCTCAAACCCATCCACAAGGTTGGCACGATTTCCTCGCTTCTGCTGACATTCGGCATGTTCCTCCCGGCGATTTTGCTATACCTGATCTACGGGCATTCACCCGCATGGTCATCCATCGCCACCGGTTTTGCGCTGGCCATGACCTACGCGTTCCCATTTTACATCAGCGAGCCGATCGCCTACTATCCCATCGTTGGCAACGCGGGCTGGTATATCTGCGCGAACGTGGGCAACGGCTCCAACCTGCGCGTTCCGTGCGGTTTGGTGGCGCAGCAGGTGGCAGGCGTAAAGGAAGGCACGCGCGAGGGCGAGCTGGTTTCCGCCATCGGCATTTCCACCTCCGCCCTCATCAGCATCCCCGCCATCCTGATCGGCGCGCTGTTGATCAATTCCATCCAGCAATTCTTCCCCGAGTGGCTGCTGAGCGCATTCAAAACCTACCTGCTCCCATCCGTGTTCGGCGCGGTGTGGGGCCAGTTTATCCTGCGCGGTTGGAAGTACGCCCCCATCGCCGTGGCGCTGGTCTACATCCCCATGGTGTTGAAGGTTCCCGGCGCGTGGAACATCCTCATCGCTGTTCTCGGCACCATGCTGGTCGGATGGGCAATGCTCAAGTTCTTCAAGATTCAAGCGTAATTTTTGCGGCCTGTTCTGGGCTGCCCGTCGGAAATTCCGGGCAGCCCAGGCGGGTACTATAGAGCGCGGTAAAATGGTAGGCGAGTGCGCAGCTACGCAGGGTCTCGCGTCGCGATCGCGGCGATATCGAATGATGATCGAAAGGGAGAGGTGATGACAGAAAAAGGATTGTTACCGGAAATACGAGCGGAGGACACGGCCAGAGTATGTCAGGATTTGGTACGGTTTAAGACCGTCAATCCCCCCGGCGATGAGCAGGTGGCCTCCGAGTATGTGCTTGAGGCGCTCAAGCCCTACGGCTTTGAGGGTGAGCTGCTGGTGCACGCCGACAAGCGCGCCACCGGGATCGCTCGCCTGCGCGGGACGGGCGAGTTGCCGGCGGTCATGTTCAACGGCCACGTGGACGTGGTGCCGGTAGGCGTGGAGCCGTGGCGCTATGAGCCCTTCGCGGGCGAGATCGCCGAAGGCAAGGTGTGGGGCCGCGGCGCGAGCGATATGAAAGGCGGCCTGGCCGCCATGATCGTCGCCGCCCAGGCCGTGGCCAAGTCCGGGCAGAAGTTGCGCGGCGACTTGATCGTCAGTGCCACGGGCGGCGAAGAGGTCAACATGCTCGGCGCGCGCGAGCTGGCCAAATACCCCGGGCTGGGCCCGCTGCAGGCCGTCATCATCTCAGAGCCCACCTCCAACAGCATAGCGCTGGCCGAACGTGGCGTTTTGTGGCCGGAAATCACCACGCGCGGCAAGACCGCGCACGGTTCCACCCCGCACCTGGGCAAGAACGCCGTGCAGATGATGCTGGCGCTGATCCAGGAACTGGAAAAGATGGAGATCCCGTTTGAGCCGCATCCCACGCTGGGGAACTTCACTCGCAGCCTGGACATCTTCCGCGGCGGCACGCAGCCCAATGTGATCCCGGACTCGTGCACGGCGGTCTACGATTACCGCACCGTTCCCGGCCAGGATCACGGCCAGTTAATCGCCCAGATCGAGGAAAAGATTGCCGCCCTGGCGCAGACCTATCCCGACTTCCAGGCGTCGGTAAAAGCGGTCAACGATCTGCCACCGGCGGAAACCCTGCCGGATGACCCGGCCGTGCTCCAGTTCCAGGCTTCGGCCTCTGCCGCGGTTGGCCGCCAGGTCGAGATTGTGGTGATGCGTTTTGCCACCGAAGCCTGCATTTTTGTGCCCCAGCTCGGCGTGCCCTGCATCGTGCTTGGCCCGGGCGACCCGGCCCTGGCACACCAGCCCAACGAGTTTGTGGAGATTGAAGCGATGGGCGAGGCGGCGCGCATGTACGCCCGCGCGGCGCTGGATATGCTGTGCTGAGTAAATAGGTGATGAATCAAAAAAACCTGGCCGGGTTCACCGGCCAGGTTTTGGTTTTGTTTTGATCACGCCTCTTGCGCCTGCGGCTGGCTTTCAGCTTGCGGCGTCAGCTCTGGAAAGATGATGTGGATGACGATATCGCCAAAGAAGTGGGCAATCATGGCGGTTTCCAGGCCAAAGCGCAGGAACAGCACGCCAAAGAAGATGCCAGCGATGCCGTTGAGCAGCAGCGCGCGCGCCACCAGCAGCGGTGTCAGCTTTGCCATGCGCGCGGTGGCGGGCAGGTGACCCAGCCCGAACAGCAGCGCGGCGGTGATGTTGGCCGCCCAGAACACGCCCGCGGGGATCTGCCCGGCCGGGAACGCCCACACGCGCCCGAGCAGCCACACCAGCCCGGCGAGGACAAACAGCCGCAGCAGCAGTTCTTCATAGATGCCGCCGTAGAAGCAGGCCAGCGCGCGTTTCCACAGCGCAACGTTGGTTTTGACGGCGCGGAACACCTCGGGCAGGCGCGGCTGGAAGTACAGCCGCTCGAGGGCGATGATGATCGCTCCCGCGCCGATCCCGGTCAGTACAGCCACCGGCAGCGCCGGCGCGATCAGCGGCATCACCGGCTGGCCCGCCAGCAGCGCTTCCAGCGCCGGCAGGCGCAGGCCAACTGCGCGGGAGGCCAGCAGCCCGGCGAAGATTGCGATGGCGATCAAAATACCCGACTGGACCGTGCTGGCGAGGGTGATCACCAGCATGGGCGGGATGCGGCTGCCTTTTTCTTCCAGTTGCTTCTTGAGTATCTGGCTGGCGTCCGGGTTGATGGCCAGCGAATAGGGCAGGATGGCCAGCGTAGAAAGCACGCCTGCCGCGAGTAAGATCGAAAAAAGTGTCCAAAATTGCGCGTTCATGTTTGCCTCTCTATTGGCCGGAAACATCCGGCATCATAACGGTTGCTAAAAATCGTTTCTTGCGCCCCGGCACGTCGCCGGGCTGCAAATGGGGCATGAGAGCCTGGTTGATGGTGGCGCCGAATTGCGCCAGCTCTTCATCGGTCATAAAGACCGCCACCTGCGAATAACCCACGCCGTCAGACAGGATATTGGCGCTGCCGCGCTGGTTGAGATAGCGCGAGAACTCGTCCATCAGCGACACGGCGAAGGCGGTGAAATAGCGCAGGTGATCTTCCTTGGAAAGCTGCGCGAAATCTTCCGGGCTGAGCGTGGCCTGGTTGGTCTGGCTGAGGGCGTAGACCTTTTCCAGCGTGCCGCGCACCGGGCGTTCCTCCACCTGGCGCAGCAGCCCCGCGCTTGCCAGCCGGTTGATGTGGCGGTAAAGCGTGGCGTGGGGTACATCATCCAGAATCTCGGCCATCTGCAGAGGGGTCATGCCCTCGCTGCCGGTCAACGCCATCAGCACGCGCATGCGCACCGGGTGAAGCACGGTATCGAGAAGGTTTTTGGTGTCGTTCGTTTCCATTGCACTCCTTTTATTATCATATTTGATAATATACTTTGATTATATTATCATTTATGATAATGTCAAGGGGTAATTTGTGGAATTCACCTACACCGGAATGACGATCTTGACCTTCGTGCCCTGTTCGATGACCGAATCGACTTCCAGCAACCCGTCGACGGCCCATACGCGCTCCTGAATGCCCATCAGGCCCAGGTGGCTGGATTGCACCAGATCGGTAAACGATTCCGGTACCACGAACCCGGCGCCGTCGTCGGCCACGCTCAGGCGCATCGCGGTCGGCTGGTAGTCAATCGTCACCACCACGCTGGTGGCATGAGCGTGCTTGCGCACGTTGCTGAGCGCTTCCTGCACAATCCGGTACATGGCCAGTTCTACCTCGGCGGGCAGCGGGCGGGCGGTTCCGCGCACTTCCAGCCGGGCGTCCGGCACGGCGCCCGGCCCCTGGTGGGCCTTGCGCACCAGCATTTGCACCGCGGGGACAAACCCCAGGTCATCCAGCATCATCGGCCGCAGATCCTGGCTGATCAGCCGCACGCCTTCCAGCGTTTGCCCGACGGTATCGTGCAGGGTTTCCAACTGCTGGCGCTTGTGC
>CALDSL010000333.1 GCA_937920255.1 uncultured Anaerolineaceae bacterium
TGTTTTGCCTTTACGACCAACTCTTAGTTCACGCTAACCGTTTACCCCAACCTAGCGGCCAACAATAATGATTGATGCGATGTCCCGCATGTAAGGGTGAAATTCTTGAAGCACTTCGTGTTTCGCGCCGATGCTAACCGGATTGTAAAAAAATGCCGGCCTACCTTACAGTTTTGGAACCTCGCCGGGGCGAAGAAGCGGGTAGACTATATGTTAGAATTCGAACCCCGGCGGCCCGGCCGCGGGTAATGGAATAAATGTTTAATGATTGTAAGAGGTACAGGATGGCAGAGATTTTCGACATTGTGCGGCGCTTTTTCACGGATGATGAATGGTATTTCCTGCAAATGGACAACCAGCCGATCTTGCAGATGAGTTTTCAGGGCAAGAACGGCAAGTGGACCTGCTACGCCCAGGTGAAGGAAGACCAGCAGATTTTCTTCTTTTATTCGGTATCGCCCGTGAATGTGCCGGAAGAAAAGCGCATGGCGGCGGCGGAGTTTATCACCCGCGCCAACTATGGTTTGAAGATCGGCAATTTTGAGCTCGACTTTACCGACGGTGAGCTGCGCTACAAGACCAGCATCGATGTGGAAAACGACCGGTTGACCACCGCGCTGGTATCCAACCTGGTGTACGCGAACCTGTGGACGATGGACCGTTACCTGCCGGGGATCCTTTCGGTGGTGTACGGCGACGTCAGCCCGGTGGAGGCAGTGGAGCGCGTGGAGGGTTAGACGCATGGACGCCTTGCAGGCGATTTTCACCCGGCGCAGCGTGCGCCACTTCACCACCCAGCCAGTGAAACCGGCGCAGGTGGAAACCTTGCTGCGCGCGGCGATGAGCGCGCCCTCCTCGGGCAACGCGCAGCCGTGGGAGTTCGCGGTGATCGACGAACGGGCGGTGCTGGATGAAATCGCCGCTTTTCACGCCTCGGGAGCGGTGGTGCAGGAAGCGCAGATGGGCATCCTGGTATGCGGAGCGCCGGCGCGCGAGAAGAACCCCGGGCGGTGGGTGATGGATTGCGCCAACGCCACGCAAAACATGCTGCTGGCGGCGCACGCCATTGGGCTGGGCGCGGTGTGGCTGGGGATCTATCCCGATCCGCGCCGGATGGAGGGTATGACGCGCGTGATGTGCCTACCGGAGGGGGTGATCTCGGTGGCGCTGGTGGCATTGGGATACCCGGCGGAGACGCCGGCACAGGTGGACCGGTTTGACCCGCAGCGGGTGCATTATAACCACTGGTAGCAGGTTGGCGCTTTGAAAACGGAGCGACAGGCGAACGCGGAGGATGGAAGGTTAGGGACGGCATGACACGCGCAAGAATGCAGATCGCGGAAGTTCCCTTTTTGTCCGACTGGATGGTGATTTCGCTGCGCTGGCTGGTGCTGCTGGGGATGGTGGTGCGCGTTGCGCTGGCGGGTTCGCTTAATATCACCATGCTGGCGGCGCTGCTGTTTGCCTCGTTCTGGAATATTATCGTCACGCTGCTGGCGGTGCTCAACCGGCGTATTCCCGGCCATCGCGGGGTGAGTATTGCCATCGACTGGGCGGTGGCGCTGGTCATCTTCGGCAGCACGGGCGGGATGAACGGGCCGGTGCTGTGGGCCGGCCTGCTGGCGCTGCTTTCCAGCGCGGTGTATTACGGCATGAAAGGCAGCCTGCTGACGGCGGGGTTGATGCTGTGCGTGCAGGTGCTGTGGAGCTGGCATTACCTGTGGCAGCTTTCGGGGCTGCCCTCGCCGTTTGATTTGCCGGTGGAGCCGGTGTGGCGCGGGGCGCTGGCGGTAGCAGGCGCCAACCTGCTGCTGGGCGGGGTGGTGGGCTTTTTCAGTAAACGCCTGAGCCTGGCGGTGCTGCGCACGCACCAGGCGCACGAAGCGACATTGCAGGAAAATGAGCGCCGGGCGCAACGCAACGAACACGAGCGCATGCAGGCGTTTTACCGGTTGCTGGAGCGGTTGGGGGCGACCCTGGATCACCAGGTGGTGCTGGACACCGCCCTGGAACTGGCAGCCACCGCGCTGGGCGACAGCCGCTCGCCGGTGGGGCAGATGGTGGGCATGGTGCTGCTGCTGGATGACAGCGACGGCCGCGCCGGCCGTCAGGGCGCGCTGCGCGTGGGCGCGGGGCGGCTGCTCTCGGCCAGCGACATGCGGCAGAGCTTTCCGGCGGCGCGCGGCGAACTGAACGCCGTAGTGCAAACAGGCGAGTCGCGCCATTTTCTGGACCCGGCGCAGGACGCCGAACTGGAACGGGTGGCCGCGCTGCAGGGTTGCCGGTCGGCGCTGGCGCTGCCGCTGCGGCGCGGTTTGAGCGCGTTTGGTTTGA
>CALDSL010000334.1 GCA_937920255.1 uncultured Anaerolineaceae bacterium
ATGCAGGACGGCGAGACGCGCTCGGACGCGCGCAGCATGCTCATCCGCGTGCGGGCGCTGGAATTGGGGCGTTTCCGCGGGTTTGAATATATCAGCACCCTGTCGGAGATGGCCCAGACCGAGCCGGTCTATTCGCGCAGCGCGATCCTGATCGACGACCAGTCCAATCTGCTGACGGTGATGGGCAGCCCCAATGCCATGCAGGTGACGGATGGCAACTGGCGCGCGGCTTACCGCGCGGTGGACGAAGCCAACCGCGAGATCTTTGCGCGCATCATCGAGTCGATCGAAATCGAATAAGGGTCAGTCGGTGCCACTCAGGCCGCGCCGGCGCGCAAGGAGCGCCCAGGCGGTCATGCCTGCCGGGATCAAGGCCAGCAGCGCGCCGATGGCGCCCATCAGCCCGTAGCCCAGCGTGGCGAACACCACGCCGCTGCTCAGGCTGCCCGCGGCTGACATCAGGCCGATCAACAGGTCGTTAAAGCCCTGCGCCCGCGCGCGCTCGGCCGGCAGCAGATGGTCGGCCAGCAGCGACGAGCCGCCCACATAGCACAGATTCCAGCCCAGTCCAAGCAGGAACAGCGCCACCGCCAGCGGCACCACCTGGGGTGAGAGCGGCGCGGTCAGGCAGGCCAGCACCAGGATGACCGAGCCGGCCAGGATGACCGGCTCGCGGCCCCAGCGGTCGGCCAGCCGGCCGGAGATGATCGAGAAGGCGAACATGCCAAAGGTGTGCGAGGAGATCACCAGCGAGATGCTCGACAGCGCGTGACTGTTGTGCTGCATGTGCAGGCTGGTGATGACCATGACCATCACCATCACCACCTGGCCAAACACCATGGCCGAGAGCGCAAGCAGCGGGCCGGGCCGCCGGAAGATGGCCGTGAGCGAGCGGCGCTGGCCCTCCGCCAGGTTGGGGGCGGGGTACAGGCGGGCGACTTCGCGACCCAACTCGCGCGGGTCGGGGCGCAGGCGGGTGAAGATCACCACCGCGGCGACGATGAACAGCAGCATGGCCACCATAAACGGGCCGGCAAGCTCGTCCCAGCCGGCGCGCTGCGCCAGCCGTCCGGTGGGGCCTACCAGCAGTGGGCCGAGCACCGCGCCCACCGCGCCGCCGAACACCACGGTCGAGATGGCGCGGCCGCGCTGTTCGGGCGGGTTGACCTCGGCGGCGGCAAAGCGGCCCAGTTGCACCGCCGCCTGCCCGACGCCCATGGTGGCCATCCCGGCCAGGAACAGCGGGAAGGACCCGGCGAAGAGCGACGCGGCCGCCAGCCCCGAGCCGGTCACGCCGATCAGCAAACCAAGCGTCAGCCCGCCGCGCCGGCCCAGCCGTTCCATCAGCTCAGAGGCGATCATGGCGGCCAGGGCTGAACCGAGCAGGTAGACCGCCGAAGGCAGGCCGGCCAGCGCCGGGTTGCCGCTCAGCCTGGCGCCCACAATCGAGCTGACGGTGGCCACGGCGATAAACCCGGCCGAGCCGAGGCTCTGCGCGGCGAACAGGGTGGTGGTAATTTTTTGGGCGAGACGCGCTAGATCCATCATGCTTTCCTGACCCCAGTTTTATTCAGCCATGTAACTACTAAGGCTGGAGGGGTTATACCCTCCTAGCTGAATAGTTACTCAGACATAATATATCAATGCCATGTCGGTTTCAACCCGAGGTAGCAGCCTGCGGAGCTCAAGCCGTTGGATGTATAATGAAAAGAAACATCCCCTGCGCTGTATTACGAATGCGTGAGAGGTTCGCATGGAGCCAAAGCTGCTGTTGGAACGACTGGATTCGATTGCCCGCTCGCTGGAAGGCAGCCGGCACGCCCTGGCGCTGATCGCGTTGGGCTCGGTCGGCCGCGCGTTGGAGCGCTTGGACGCGTATTCGGATCTGGATTTCTTCGTGGTGGTCGAAGCAGGGCACAAGCGCGCCTACCTGGACGACCTCGGCTGGCTGGAGCGGGTGCACCCAGTGGCGTTTGCGTTTGCCAACACCGTCGACGGCTACAAGCTGCTGTTTGCCGACGGCATCCTGTGCGAGATGGCGGTATTTGAAATGGAAGAACTGCCCGCCATCCCCTACGCGCCGGGACGCATCGTCTGGAAGCAGCCGCACGTGCCCGATTCGATCAGCGTGCCGGCTGTGGCGCCGTCGGTTCCCACCCGGCGCGATGCCGGCTGGCTGCTGGGCGAAGCGCTGACCAACCTGCTGGTGGGGGTGATGCGCGAGCGGCGCGGCGAAAAGCTCTCGGCGGCCCGGTTCATCCAGGGCTACGCAGTCGACCGGGTGGTGGAACTGGCGCAGGAGATCGAGCCGGCGCGCGGCAAACCCGGGGATGCCTTCGCGCGCGAGCGCCGCTTCGAGCAGCGCCACCCTGAGATCGCGCGCCGCATGGGCGAATTTGTGCAGGGCTATGACCGCAACCGCGAGTCGGCGCTGGCGATCCTGGCGTTTTTGGAGCAGCATTTCGCGGTCAACGCGGCGGTGGCCGGCGCGATCCGGTCCTATTGCGAATAGTGACCGTTTCTGTTCTGGGTAAGTAGTGAGGTAGGCGATGATCAAGCGTATTGCGCAGTGGTCAAAACGCGAGTACAGCCTGCCGCAGCGGCTGCTGGCATCGCTGGCAGCGGGGGTGCTGTTTGCCTTTTTGCTGCCGTTCACGCTCTACCGGCTGGTTCCGCGGCTGGATGACGTGCTGGGGCTGCCGCAGCTTGCATTTGGAGCGGGCAATCTCATCCTCGGCGGCGTGCTGGTGGTGGTGGGCCTGTTTTACGCCTTCTGGTCGATCGGCGACCAGTTGTTCACCGCCAAAGGCACGCCCCTGCCGGTGATGGCGACGCAAAAGCTGCTGGTCAGCGGGCCGTTCCGGCACTGCCGCAACCCGATGGCGTTTGGCACCATGTCGGCCTATCTGGGCATCAGCGTCTTCGCGGGCAGCATCCTGTCCATCCTGGTGGTGCTGGTTTTGAGCGGACTGCTGATGTGGTACATCAAACGCATTGAGGAGCGGGAACTGGCTGCGCGCTTTGGGCAGGCCTACCTGGACTATAAACAAACCACGCCGTTTTTGATCCCGCGTCCGGACAGGGGAAGGGGATAACATGGCCGGTTTTGATACCACGCCCAAGTTCCTGCTGCGCCTGATGCACCTGCCGCCGCGCGCGCTGTACGCGCTGGGGCTGGGGCGGCTGATTGGCCGGCTGGTGTTGCTGCTGACCACCACCGGGCGCAAGACCGGCAAGGCGCGCGTCACCCCGCTGCAGTACGAGGAAATCGACGGCCGCATCTACCTGGGCGCGGCGCTCGGGCAGCGCGCCGACTGGGTGCGCAACATCCGCGCCAACCCGGCGGTGGAGGTACAGGTGAAAAGCCGGCGCTTTCACGCCACGGCCAGCATCATCAGCGACTGCGGGCAGATCGCCGACTTTCTGGAGGTGCGGCTGCAGCGCCATCCGCGCATGGTGGGCGCGATTCTGCGCGGCAACGGCCTGTCGCTGCCGCCCACCCGCGCCGCCCTGGAGCAGTACGCCCGCGGCCTGACGCTGGTGGTGATCCGCGAGGAATAAACTAGCTGGTTTTTGCTATAATTAAATTGTTCCGTATCTCCCGCTTTTATTCATACACCCACTGGTAACGCCAACCTCATATTCACCGCCTCGCAGACCGCTTTCCGGCTGGTTGGATTCGCCCCATGCGAACCCTCCCGTATTGCGCTGGCTGCGAGCGGCTCACCGGACAGAAAGGATCGATCATGTCTGCTCGCATTTCGGCGTGGATGAGAAAGCAGCCGGTTGTGGCTGTGTACGTGCTGGCGTTTGTGTTTACCTGGCTGGGGTGGGTGCCGCAGGCGCTGCACTCGCGCGGGCTGTTCCCATTTGACAGTTTCATCTTTTACATCTTCGGCGGGGTAGGGCCGCTGCTGGCGGTGTTCATCGTGCTCGCGGCGCTGCGCGGGCGGGCCGAATATGGCGAGCCGTTTCGCCCGTACCTGCGCTGGCAGGCAGGAGCGGTCTGGTGGGCGGCGGCGCTGCTGCTGTGGCCAGCCATGTGGCTGGCGACGCTGGCGCTGGGCGGGCAGCTCGGTGCGGAACTTTCCAGGTTGGCGCCCCCGCTCTCACTGCTGATAACCTTTGTGGTGTCGTTCGCGGCGGCCATCCCCGAGGAAGTGGCCTGGCGCGGGTTCGTGCTGCCCCGGCTGCAGGCGCGCTGGAGCGCGCTGGCTGCCGGCCTGATTGTAGGCGTGTTTTGGGCGCTGTGGCACCTGCCGCTGCTGCTCAATCTGAACAGTCCCATGTCGGCGTACCCGCTGGGATTGTTCTTTCTGGATGTACTCGCGCGATCGGTGGTGTATGCCTGGCTGTTTAACAATACCCGCGGCAGCCTGCTATTCGTCACCCTGTTCCATGCCATGTCGAACACGGTAGGCGCATTTTTGGGATGGGAGAATATCGCCATATCGTATCTGGTGGCCGCGGTGCTGGTGATCGTGTTTGGGGCGAAGAATCTATCGCGCCAGGGGGAGCAGCCGATGAATGTCAACGAGGTGAGGGCGGCTCAGGTGAAATAAGTCGGTCGCGTTTAACGGGCCACGCAAAATGGTTTTTTGGAGGGGCGACCGCAAGGGCATCTATTCCAATTATTTCTGAAAAACAAGGTTTTTATCCGACTGGGTCAACCGACCCTCCGCGGAGCGTCCCCAAGAATGCCAGGCGCGCCACCTTATTGGGCCACATAAACAGGTCCAACCAGTAGACCCAAATGTAGGGGTGAAGCATTCGGTCGGGCCAATGCGTATCCAGGAGATGACCGCCCTCCGAATGCTTCACCCGGGGATGGCCCGGATACATTTTATGCGGAAGAAACGGTCCAGGGTTGTGGGGGTGGGCGAAGCATCTGGAGGAATATCCAGTATTTACCTTGACCGGCGATCTACCAGATGCTTCGCCCCTACATACAAGGGTCAAATAGTTGGAGTCAATGACCGCAAGGGTCGCCCCTACAAAAAGCGAACAATCAAACAAGGTAAGCACAAAGTTTTCTAACTTGATTTTCTAATTTACAATTGCTATAATATCAATAGCATCGATATATTTCAATGCGTAACGAGTTGTTCCCGTAGAATGTGGGGCTATGATCTGGGGTGAATTGGACGCTCTGCGCTGATTGGCGCTGAACCTCAGGGAGCAAGTTGCGTAACCGGCCACATTGTGGCCGATTTTTATTAACCCTAAGGAGCGGGCAAATATGGGTACCAAACGCGTGCTGTATCTTTCCATTCTGCTGGCGTTGATTGTTGCGCTGGCGCCAGGTGTGGTTTTTGCGGGCACCACCACCGTGCAGGGCGTGACCTTAACCACGCCAGAAACCTACCATAGTTGCAGCACAACCGGCGACACCGTCACGGTTACCGGTTTGACAGCAAAGAATATGGAATGGAGCCAGACCAACCCCGATATCGAGTTCCGCGTCAGCGGCTGGGTCTCGGGGTATTATGTGCTGCCAAGCGGCGGCGGTTTGCAGGAGTTCTTTAACTACACAACCGACACCAACGAGGATTTCAGCGTCACCGTGAATTACCCGCCTGTCAGCCAGTGGCCGCTGACCGACCCCGTTAACGGTACGCAGGAGATCCATGTCAGCCTGTCATTCCAGATTTACGCGTATGACAAAGTGAACCAAACCATCGTCGAATGGCTGGAGCCGGGTACCCTTGGTCCAGGCGACGACTGGGACGTTTTCTGCCAGGGCACGCCGCCCCCACCGCCCCCGGATGACCCCGGCACCGGCACCCCCGGCTACTGGAAGAACCATCCAGAAGCCTGGCCGGTGGATAGCATCACCATCGGCGAAGATACCTACACCAAAGAACAGGTGATTGCGTTCATCAATATGGGCGACGGCGACAAGAGCCTGACCATGTTCCGCGCGTATGTGGCCGCGTACCTGAATGGCCTGATCGGCAATGACACCAGTTGTGTCGATGGCGCCCTGGCCGCGGCGTACAATTGGCTGGATATGTACGAAGTAGGTTCCGGTGTAGCAGCGAAGAGCGACGCCTGGAAGACGGGCGAGCCGTTCTACATGACGCTGGACGCGTACAACAACGGCTATCTGTGCGCTCCACACCGCGAGTAGAGCCACAATTCATTCAAGGTTACCAACGAGGAGCCGGCGGTTATCCGCCGGCTCCTTGCTGTCGCATGACCGGCTAATATGATCGTTTATTTGTGCGGGTCATCTGAAACGAACATATCACAAAAAAGCCCATATAGGGTGCGCCTTGGCACACCCTACAAGGGCTCTTTATTAATTGTCAGGTGGTCAGGCGATTTTGCTTCTCCACCTTGCGGCTTTTACAGCGGGTTGCGCAAGGGAAACCGGGTTGTTATCATCCAAGCATGGCCCGGGCAGCAGACCGCCTGGCCGAGATTACAGGATGAAGGGTGGAGGGCATGGCATATATTCACACAGTTTCCGAGGATGACGCGCAGGGCGTGCTCAACGAGCAATACTTGAATGCCCGCAAGGATAAGGGCTATATTCCCAATTACGTGCAGGTGTTCAGCCTGCACCCCGAGGTGTACGATGCCTACAACAAACTGGCCGGAACGATCCGCTCGCGCATGCGGCTGCGCCGCTACGAACTGGCAACGTTTGCCGCGGCCATGGCGCTGGGCTGCACCTATTGAATGCTGGCGCACGGAGCGGTGCTCCGTAAAAGTTTCCTCAGCCAGGAGCAGCTGATCGCGCTGGTGAAAGATTACCGCAACGCCGGGTTGAGCGACGAAGAAGTGGCCATTATGGCCTTCTCGCGGAAAGTAGCCGGCCAGGCCAACCAGATCGAAGCGCAGGATGTGGAAGAGCTGCGCCGTCACGGCTTGAGCGAGGAGGAAATCCTCGATATCATCCTGGTGGCGGCGGTGCGCTCCTTCTTTAGCAAGACGCTGGACGCGACTGGCGCGCAGCCGGACGAGGTGTATTTGGAACTGGGGCAGGAATTCCTGGAACTTGCCGGCTATGAGGACAGCCGGGTAGAATAGCACGCGCGTTTCGACTGGTGGGAGCAGGCCCTGCCCGCTCCTACCGGCAGTAAGAAAATCATCTTACCCGTTTATCGGATCGACAGCATCTCGATAAACAGGAAAAAATCTGCGGCGGCGTGCGTCAGCCCTGGGCCAATCCAACTGTCGGTCTTGTACATCAGGTAGCCCCAGGCGGCGGCAAAGGTGAAGGTGTTGATCATGTAAAATGGAACCGCCTCCGGCTGCATATACATCAACCCGCTGACGTGGAACAGCCCGAACCAAAGCGATGTCAACACGATGGACGTTCCTACGCCCAGCACCGGCGACAGGTGTTTGAGAAACAGCGCGCGCAGCCATAATTCTTCCAGAAAGCCGTTGAAGAGCGAAAAGACCAGCCCCCATAGGATGGCGGAGCCAAACCTTTCCAGGCTGGTGTATTCCCCGGCGTTGAACATCAACGTGGAGGTCATGAAGTTCAACAGTACGCCCAGCCCGATGAGCAGGCCCAACTTCAGGTTGCCGCGTTTCACATACACCGATTCCCACCGCATTCCTGCCAGCCGGGTGAGCAGCAGAATGGCGCCGATCGTCATCAGCGCTTCAAACACCTTCCCCAGCCCGCTTTCCGGGTTGGTATTGGGTAGAACCCCCAGCGCCTGGAACAGCACATCGCGCGGGCCAACCGTCAGCGTGGTGACCACAAGCACCACGGCGGCGCAGAAAAAGGCATACGCAATCGGCCAGTAAGCTTTCCAGCGCGGCATCCGGCGCAGCCCAAGCGCGACAGCCAGGAAGAAGGCAGCCGTCACGCTTTCATACATCAGGCTATTGTTGGTGGGAAACGTTCGCATGTGGTTGTCCCCAAGGATAAACACCACAATGGCGCACAACAAAAAGAGGATGAACAGCCCGCTCTTGCGCGCCAGTTCCGGCCACGAAAACCTTTCGTTCCCAACCTGCTTCAAAACCAATTTGCCTTCGATCTTTGCAGTCATTCCGTTCTCCCATTTACGCGCTTCGCCTCGCGCTGGCGATGGATGGTGCTCGATTTCAACGTCATTCCTGGCATCCTGCAAACCAAAAAATCATGTTCTATCCAGAATCAGAAGCAGCAGGCTAATTCCCGAAAAGGCGTTGATCATGCCATGGATCAACACAGACAGGTAGAGATTACGGGCGCGCCAGACAGCATACACCCAGGGTGTCAGCGCCAGGAGGCGCACCACATTTTCCCAGGGCGACCAGAAGTGGTATAGCGAGAACAGCAGCACATTCAGAAACGGAGCCCAGATGCCCAGCGATTCCATGCGCGGCAACAGGTAGCCGCGGAAATAAAGCTCCTCCACCATGCCGCCCATCGTGATCGACAGCGTGAAGAGTATGCCGACGATCTTTAGAAAAGAGGGAGAAAACGCATTCAGGTGAGCCAGAAATGCTTCATCATGGAAATTCTCCGGTATCCAGGTGAAGAAATGCTGAACGAAAAACGCATTGAGCGGTGGTCGGGCAGCAAAGAACACAAATGCAATCCATGCCAGGATTGGCAGCGCCAGCGCAGCCATCTTCCATCCGGGCATAGGGTGATCACGATACAAGACGATGCCCTGTAAGGAGTACTTGCCGTTCAGCCGCTTGCCCTGGTAGAAAAGAAAGCCAAGCTGCATCACAATCAACACCGGCGCTACGACGACAAACAAAACCGGAATGACCGGGAATACGCCGAACTGCTGGAGCAACGAGCTCACCAGGAGCATCAGCAGCATGGTCAGGGCGCCGGGGAGCAGGTGCAGAAGGATGATCGAGATAAAGGATAACTGCTTGTCATCGATTCTAATCGGTGCAAAAGGTTGTGAAATACTGATGGTAACCTTCCGTTCAAACATTGCGTCATCCAATGACCCAGCGGACCAGAACCACGAACAGGCTGAAATTCATCAGCCCATGCTGCACGATCCCGATCCAGGTGTTTTGCCGGCGCTGGACCACCCAGGCCATAAACAATGCTCCAGGCCAGATGGCCAGGAAGTTGAATGGCTGCATCCAGTGCTGAAAGGTGAAGATTGTGCCGTTGATCAGCCAGGCGGCGCTCCCAACAGACTGTTCCTGCCTGGGGAGCATCCATCCCCGGTAGAAAAACTCCTCGCCCAGAATATTCAAAACCCAGCCGGTGAAATATATCGGCAGCACCCACCACTGCCCGCGGACTGGCATGCCGAAAAAGAACCCCGGAGTTAGGTATCCTGCCGCGCCTGGCCTTAGCTCCGCCGGAGCCAGCGGTGGGGGGCTAAAGATCGGGAAGGTGCTTAGCCACTCCGCTGTTGGGCTCAGCCCAAAATACAAGCCCGCGGCAACAATAATGACCACCAGCGTCCACAGCCAGTTTTTCGCGGGCATCGATTCCAGGCGGTAGCGGGCGGAAAACGCTTTCCAGTGAAATGGACGACCTTCCAGGTGGTACAGCAGCTGCGAAAGAAAAAATACGGTCGCCATCAGACCCACCCAGATCCACAGGTAGGCGATCAGGTATGGCTGCCCTGTGAATTCGAGATAAGCCGGGATCAACTTGTGAAATGCCAGGTAATACATTGCGTTGACGATAAGAATGAGAAGAAAAGAGCGCCATGATAGCGGTTGAATCCTTGGCACTTCGCGCTGCTGTTGATTGATGCTCGAGTTCAACGTCATACCTGGCACCCGGAAAAGTTGGCCTACCGTATTACTGCGCGACAATCAGCGAGGCGATAATCATTTCACCCAGTAACTGCGTCTCACTGCTCAGGCTGTTCCCATCGCAGGTGCTGGCGCCCGCGCTGAACATGAACCCAAACTCGATGCCGCCACGGGTCAGGTAGGCCGGCCCACCGACCTCGTGATACCAGATCGAGGTGATCTCGCCGCCCTGGCACATAAGCAGCATACGGCGGGCCGGAGCGCCGGTCACATCCAGCGTGCTTTGCTGGAGAAATTCACCTTCCCCGACCCCGGTGGGGTACAGCAGCACATCCTCACCTGGGCGGCGAAACGCCAGGCGGATGCGCTCGGCGTCCAGCGCGTGTGCCGGTCGCAGGATCATCGCGTGGCTGTCCATCACCGGGTCGCCGGTGGTGACGTTTTCCACCACCCAATCGCCGGGCAGTTGGATGGAAAAGTTGTATTCCGGGTGGGTATAGGTCCACCAGCCGGCATAGCCGGCCGTGTCGACCGGCAGGGCGCTGGGGATGGCAGTGGGAACAACGACTTCCGCGCCGGAGGGCTCGAATTGCAGGGTCTGCAGAAGATGGTTATAAGGCGAAACTTCCTGTGCGTCGAAGGACTGCGTATTGATCACAAATAACTGGCCAGCGCGGGCGAAGTAATAACGGTCGCTGGCATACGACTGCGGGCTGCGTTCGTGATAGAGGTGCACGGCGCTGTAGCCGGCAATCTGGGTATCCCCCATGCGCGTGTCGCCCAGCAGGTTGTGCTGTTCCAACCACTGCGCCAGGTCGGCGCCCTCCGGCGGGCGGTATTCCTCGCGGTCATCCGGGTGGGCGATGCTGAACATGAAGCGGGTCTCGCCGTTCACCGGCGGACCGACGACGGTGATGCCGTGCAATGGGTCATCATTGCGCACGATTTCCGCGTCAGCGGGATAGTGAAAGCTGTAGCCCAGGCGCTCGTCGCGGTAGATGTGGCAGCCGTCGCTGGCAGTCTCCACCGCGGGGGCCAGGGTGGCTTCGGTCGGCGCGTTGTTTTGCCCGCGCGGGCCGCATTCCCCGCGAAAGTAAGCCCACTCGCCGCATTCGCTGCCGTCGGGAAAGACGCAAACGCCAAACTGGCTGCCGTCGGGTGCGGTGCGAATCTCCAGGCGGTACCCCTGTTGTTGGCAGTAGACCGAGGCCGGGTTGGGCAGGTTCGCCTGTGGCGCCGGCGAGGGCGTAGGCTGGGTCTGGGGCGTGGTGGCGCAGGCAGCCAGGAAGAGCATGCCCAGGATAAGGGTGATGGCAGGCTTCATGTTGGCCTTCTTTCACGGTTTTCCATCTGTTCCACCAGTAGAACAGTGAAATTGAGATCCCACAACTGGTTGAGGAAGCCGCGCAGCGCGGACTGGTCGGCGAACGACCCGCGCAGGAGCGTCCCGCCGTCAGCCAGTGGTTCGATGCTGACCGGGACGATAAATTCCGCGAGCGGGTGATCGAGCATTTGCCGGATTTTGATCCGGTAGATCATTTGCTGGCCGAACGATCCTGGTTTCATTGCCGACCTCGATAAAATTATTATTTCCTGGCCAACCACCGCCTCAAACGGACAAAAACCTCCGCGATGGAAATACCTCTCACTGGCGGGTGGCTCATGCTGTGGATCAGGCGGTACTCCACGTCGCTGTCGCGCTGATCGGGGCGCGTTTCCAGACACCACTTCGGGTTGGCGCGCGGCGGGTTATGCCAGGGATATTGTTGTACGGTCATGAGAACCTCCCTCCTGCCGTCTTTCAGCAAATCGGACAGGCTGCATTTTTATGTTAAAACAAAGGACCCGAAATTTCGGGTCCCAAACAGGGTATTGATGGGGTATTGTTTGCGCGGTTTAGAGAATTTCCAGCTCGCGCGCGCGAACGATGGCGGTGGTGCGGCTGTGCGCGCCCAGCTTGCCGTAGATGTTGTTGAGATGCTTGTGCACTGTGCCGGTGGCAATGACCAGCTCGGTGGCAATTTCCTTGTCCGAAAGGCCCTGAGCCAGCAGGCGCAGCACGTCCATTTCGCGCTCGCTCAGCGGCTCCACCAGCAGCCCGGCGGCCGGCACGGCCACGGGCCTGGCAGGCTCCATTGCGGCCAGCAGCATGTCCACATACTCGGGGTGGATCCCGGCGGCGCGCGCCTCGCGCAGCAACGGTTCCACCCCCGGGCCGGCGCTGATCAGGCTGCGGATATAGCCTTCCGGCGCGGCCAGTGCCAGCGCGCGTTTGAGCGTGGCCAGCGCGTGGGTGGTCTGCCCCAGCCCATGATACGCCAGGGCCTGGCGTATCAGCGCGTGCACCTGATAGTAGACCACCTTTTCGGCCTCGAACTGTCTCGCCTCGGGCTCGACCAGGGCCAGCACATGGGCGTATTGTTTTTGGGCCAGGAAGACCTGTGTCACCGCGTGCATGATCAGCGGGCTGTGCGGGTTTTGCGGAGGATGATCGATTCGTACCCCGGCCAGTTCCAGACGCTGCACGGCGGCATCCAGCCTGTTCTGCGCCAGAAGCCACTCCACTTCCTGGCCGATGGTGATCTCCTCAAACCATACCGAGGTGCGTTGGGCAATCTGCCATGCCTGGCGGTGAATATCGTTTGCGCCCTGCGTATCTCCGGCCGCAAACAGCGCATCGCCCAGCACAGTGCTGGCAAAATGCATTGCGTCGGCTTGCTGCCAGCGTTTTGCCAGCGCCACCGCTTCGCGGCCGTAGCGCAGCGCGCCTGGCAGATCGTTCCACTCCCACAACAGCAAGCTCAGGGCGGCGACGATATGGCTCAGAGCCGGCAGCGACTGGCGCTGGCTGTTGGACTGCGCCAGCCACATGGATTCGTGGCAGAGCTGGTAGGCTTCGCGAAGCCGTCCCTTCATGATCAGCATATAGGCCTGGCAACCCTGCGCAAACAGGGCCACATGCGAAAGCCCGATTTCGCGCGCATACTCCATGGCCTGGTCCAGCGCGCGGCCGCGCGCTTCCATATCTCTGGTGGACAAGCCCAATACGGTCGCGGACAGGCAGCGCACCATGCTGTCGGCGGGGCGCAGGCAATCCAGCGCGGCGCGCGCGGCGGATGTGGCACTCTGTGGATTGCCGCTGCTCCAGGCGCTAAAGGCGCGGATGGCGGCGCAGTGCCCGCTCAGGGTTTGCCTGTCCTCCGGCGTCTCAACCCCATCGATTGCTGCTTCGGCCATATTCAAGATCGATTCAACCGATCCAAGCTGGCCGGTATAGGCCGCCAGCCAGGCGCGCCCGACCCACAGCCACGGGCTGGCCGCGCCTTTAACGCCCGTCAGGGCATCCAACTGGCGGGCGACGGTATTCAGCTCATTTTGCTCCAGCAGCGCGAACACATTGGCCCCGATCAGCCGGCTGGCGCGTTCCCATGCGCCTGCCGCCAGCGCGTGGCGGATGGCCTCAGGCGCCGCGCCCTGCGCTTCAAACCAGATGCTGGCGCGCGCGTGCAGCGCTGCGATCTGGCCGGGGTCGCTGCGCTGCAGGTAACTGCGCAAAACCTCGGCAAACAGGGTGTGATAGCGGTACCAGCGGCGTTCCTGGTCGAGGGCATGGATAAACAGGTTGGCGCGTTCCAGCTCCTCGAGGATGGGGGCGGAAAGGCGCGCCGCGCCGGGCTCGTCGCCGGGCTGTAGCAGGGCATCGCACAGCGGCGCGGTAAGCTGGTCGAGGATGGAGGTATGCAGCAGGAAACGCCGCGTTTCCAGCGGCTGGTTGTTAAGGATCTCTTCCAGCAGGTAGTCAAAAATATAGTGATGGCTCCCGCTGAGCATATCGATAAACGCGGAAAGGTTGCCGGCGCCGCGCATAGAAATGGCCGCCATTTGCAACCCTGCGATCCAGCCCTCGGTGCGGTCGGTGATGCGCGCGGCGTCTTCATCAGACACAGGCACATCCATGGTGTGATTGAGGAAACCCCAGGCTTCCTGCGCGGTGAAGCACAGGTCGGCCTGGCGGATTTCGATCAGATCCGACCGCGCCCGCAGTTTCGCCAGCGGCAGGGGTGGGTCGGCGCGGGTGGACAGCACCAGGTGAAAATGCGTGGGCGCAAACTCCAGCAGGTAGGCCAGGCCGTCGTGGATGGCCTGGGTCTCGATGGTGTGGTAGTCATCCAGAACCAGGATCAGCGGCTGGTGCAACGTATCCACTGCGTTGATCAGATCGGTGAGGAACATCTCGCCCGGGGGGATCTCCGGCAGGCTGCTGCCGGTGGAGGCGAGCGCGATTTGCAGCGCGGCGTGCACGTAAGCCCAAAAGCGAGCTGGCTCGTTGTCGCCTTTATCCAGCACCACCCAGGCGGCTGGTTGGTGGCCGCTGGCCAGCCATTCCGACAGCAAGGTGGTTTTTCCGTAGCCGGCGGGCGCGGAGACCAGCGTCAACTTTTTGGACAGGCCTTCTTCCAGGCGCGCAATCAAACGCGGCCGCGCTACAAAGTCGGTGCGCGGCCGGGGCACGTGCAGCTTGGTGGTGAGAAGACTGGTCATTGATACAAAATCTGTCCGGGGAACGACAGCGCCAGTACACTATCATTCTACAACGTTTTGCCCAGCGTGGAGGCCCATCTTTGGACGTGGATGGGCGGGAGCAGCCTGTCTTCTGGTCTATAATGGTGGGAGAGATTGCCAGGTATGGCGGCTGTGGATCAATATATGGAAACGCTAGTGATCGAAAACGGCACAAACGACGGAGAACAGCATTGAATTCGAACCATCAAAACGTACCGCCCGCTCAGGGCTCCCGCTCTTTTCTCAATGGTATTCGCGACAAAATCCGCGCGTTTTTTGAGACGCTGCGCAACACGCCCGAAGCCTTCCGGCTGGTGTGGTATGCCAGCCGGGGATCGGCGCTGGTGGGGGTGCTGCTCACCGTCATCGCGGCGGCGCTGCCGGCCGGGCAGGCTTGGGCCGGCAAGC